>CAZQEW010000025.1:29265-45015 GCA_964591495.1 uncultured Klebsiella sp. | reverse complement strand
CCGCGCAAGGCGTCGGCACGTTCGCGCTCGCTTCTCTGCTGAACTCACAAGCCTTCGGCGCGGCTAAGAAGGCCGCGGCGACAACCAAGAAGGACAAATGGCCCGGCGTGGTGAACCCGCTGCACTTTCCGGCGAAAGCCAAGCGCGTCATCTGGCTCACGATGGCCGGCGGGCCGTCGCACTTGGAGACGTGGGATTACAAGCCCCAGCTCGCCAAGATGCACGGCGAGCCGATGCCCGAGTCGTTCACGAAGGGCAAGCAGATCGCCCAGCTTCAGAACGCCAAGCTGAATTGCTTCGGCCCACAGCTGGGCTTCAAGAAGTGGGGCAAGAACGGGCAGGAATTCTGCGAGTTGTTCGAGCAGATGGGCACCGTGGCCGACGAGATGTGCCTTATCCGCTCGATGAACACCGAGGCCATCAACCACGACCCGGCGCACATGTTCATGAACACTGGCTCGCAAATCGCCGGCCGGCCGAGCGCAGGCGCGTGGATCACCTACGGCCTGGGCAGCGACGCGGAGGATTTGCCGGGATTCGTGGTGCTGACCTCGCTTGGCAAGGGCGGGCAGAACCAGCCCATCGCGGCGCGGCAGTGGTCGGCGGGTTTTCTCCCCAGCCGCTTCCAAGGCGTGCAGCTCCGCAGCAAGGGCGACGCCGTGCTCTACCTCGGCACGCCCGCCGGCGTCACGCGCGACCAGCAGGGCGACGTGGTGCAAGCCGTCAACTCGCTCAACAAGAAATACGACGCCATCGTGGACGACCCGGAAATCGCCACGCGCATCGCGCAGTATGAGATGGCCTTCCAGATGCAGGCCAGCGTGCCCGAGTTGATGGACACCTCGAAGGAGCCGCAGTCCGTCATGGACCTCTACGGCTGCAAGCCCGGCGACGGCTCCTTCGCCGCGAACTGCCTGCTCGCGCGCCGTCTCGCCGAGCGCGGCACGCGCTTCATCCAGCTTTACCACAAGGACTGGGATCACCACGGCGGCGTGAAGGACGGCGTGACCCTGAAAGCCGCTGAAATTGACCGCGCGTGCATGGCGCTCATCACCGACCTCAAGCAGCGCGGGATGCTGCACGACACCATCATCGTCTGGGCCGGTGAGTTCGGGCGCACGCCGATGAGCCAGGGCGGCAGCGGGCGCGACCACCACAACGCCGGCTTCTCCATCTGGCTCGCCGGCGGCGGCATTAAGGGCGGCATCAGCTACGGTGCGACCGACGAACTCGGTTACTCCGCCGTCGAGAACGTGGTGAACGTCCACGACCTGCACGCGACCATCTTGAAACTCCTCGGCATTGACCACTCACGTCTGTCCGTGAAGTTCCAAGGCCTCGACGCCCGCCTCTCCGGCGTGGAAGGCGCGAAGCCAATTCAGGGTATTTTGGCGTGAGACTTCCGCCGCGGTGGCGGGGCAAAGCAAACAGGCCAGCAAGCGGTGCGCTCGCCGGCCTGTTTGACTTGGGTTAGGGAAAGTTCGGGCTACTTCTTGTCAGCCTTCTTCTTGCCGTCTTTCTTTTTCGGTTCTTCCTTCTTTTCCGCCGGCTTGGGGGCTTCGGGCTTCTTCGCGTCTTCGGCCTTTTTCGCTTCGGCAGCTTTCTTGTCAGCTTCGGCTTTCGCGGCGGCGGCGGCGGCAAAGGCCTTGAGGTCGGCCCCGTTGTCGATGCGGGCGGCGGGCAGTGCCTTCTTCAGTTCGGCTACGCCGGCATCGGTCACCTTGGACTCGAAGAGATAAACACTCTGCAGCTTCTTCAGGCCTGCGAGCTGCTTGAGGCCGGCATCCGTGACCTGCGTGCCGACCAGGTTGAGGTATTCCAAGTTCGTCAGGCTCTTGAGGGCGGCGAGGCTGGAATCCTTCACGGTCGCGTTGGCCAGGTTGAGGCGTCGCAGGTTGGTCAGCTTGCCCAGCTTGGCGAGGTCGGCATCGGTGACTTCGACGCCGGCGGCGTTGAGCTCGATGAGGTTGCCCACGTCCTTGATCTGGTCCCAGGTCTTGCTTTCGAACTTCTTGCCGACGACGCGCAGGTTGATGTAGCGCCAGTTGCTGCCCTGCGCGATTTCGCGCGCGGTGATGCCGGCTTTGGCGAGTTCGGCGACGGCCTTGGTCTCGGCGGAGCTGGGCTTGGGGCCGGGCCCGAGGTCGGCCTCTTTCTTGCCTCCGGCGGCGGGGGCGGCGGTGAGCTTCACGCTCGCCGGCCAGTCGGCACCGGCGTCAATCCACGCCTTGATGAGGTCGGTGGTGACCTTGGAGAGCGGCTCGCCCTTGGGCGGCATGATGTCGTCGTGGCCTTTGGGCAGCGTGACTACCTTGTAGATGCGGCTGTCGGCGGATTTGCCGGGAACGATTCCGGCCATGCCGCTGTCGCCGCCCTTGAAGGCGGCATCCTTGGTGTCGAGGCGCAGCTTGCCTTTCTGCTTCTCGGGTCCGTGGCACTCGATGCAGTTCTTGGCGAGGACGGGCGCGATGTCCTTGGCGAAATCGGGCTTGCCGGCGGCGAAGGAGGTGGCGGCGCTCAACGCGGCGACGGTGAACAATGGTGCGATCAATTTCATGCGTGGTGTGATTTCAGCGAAGTTTGAGACGGATGGCAAGGGCGCGGAATTCTAGGCTTGCTGGAGGTGGTGACGGCGCTTGGTTCAGTAGTCCGCAATGGAGCCGTCCTTGAGCTTGGCCCCGGGCCACTTGTAGGTCTGCGGCTTTTTCGCCTCTTCATCCAAAATCTTCGCGTCCATGTCCACGCCCAGGCCGACGCCTTGCGGCAGCGCGACGTAACCCTCCTTGTCCACGGTCCAGTCGATCATGGCGATGCCACGGGGGTTGAAGCCCATGTTGGTCGGGTAAAACTCGTGGATGAGGAAGAGCGCCGTGGCCGCCGTGGCGTGGATGCTGGCGGAAATGCCGAGGTTGCTCGCGGTGCAATGCGGCGCGAGCGGCACGGAGTAAGTCTCGGCCAGCGCGGCGATTTTCCGCATCTGCGAAATGCCGCCCGTGTGGCAGCAGTCCGGCTGGAGCACGTCAATGCACCGTTCCTGCAAATAGGGGATCACCCCCCAGATGGTGCGGTCGCGCTCGCCGGTCGCGAGCGGGATGTTGATGGCCTGCTTAAGGCGTTTGAAAACCTCGATGTTGCCGGGCACGGCCGGCTCCTCGATGAACAGCACGTCGTAGGGCTTCAGCGCGGCGGCCAATTGAATGAGCGTCGCGGGCGGCACCGCACTGTGGGCATCGAACATCACCGCGCCGTCGGGACCGACCTTTTCGCGTGCGGCGGCGATGGCCTTGACCATGCGCTCGATGTCGGCGGGCGTGCCGGAGTGCTCGTAGATGCCATGCGGCGGGACCTTCTGTGCCTTGGGCGTGTGGTAAACGCGGATGCGGTCGCGCACGGGGCCACCGAGCAGGCGATAAACGGGCACGCCCCAGAGTTTCCCGGCCAGATCCCACAGGGCGATGTCGATGCCGGCGATGACATGCGTCATGAACGCCCCGCCGCGGATGTCGCGGTGCGCCCGGTAGAGCTTCTGCCAAAGATGCTCGATGCGCGTCGGGTTCTCGTCCTTGAGCAGTTCGAAGAGCGAGGTCATCAACGCCATGCCCACGCGTGGGTCAATGGCCTTGATCTCGCCCCAGCCGCTCACGCCGTGGTTGGTGTCGATGCGGATGAAAACCACGGGGTTGATCCACCACATCTTGAAGTCGGTGATGCGGATCGAGGACGACCGGTCGGCGACGGTGACACCCGGGTTGTTTTCGGCGGCGAGGGCATCCTGCACCATGCCAAAGCCCGCAGTGGCGAGGGTGCCGAGCGTGACAAAATCCCGGCGGGAGGGTGCGGAAGACGGAGTCATGGGCGGAGTTTTCGCTGTGGCCGTGCTGAAAGCAAGTGCATGAAAATACGAACGCACGCCTACGCGGCAAGCCACTCTCGGATGGACACAATGGCGGACACACCAGAAGGTTTCGGCATGAAGCCATCGCCAAAGTTGCTCAAACTAGTCGGCTACGGGCTGCTGACATTTGGCAGTGTCCTTGCCTTCCTCTGGCACTACTGGCTGGTGCCCTGGCGCAGGTCGAACAGCATTGCCTGGCAGATTGAACACACACCTCGCGGGCAGTGGCTGGAGATTCAGAAGCGAATCCATCGTTTCGGCCTGGATCACGACTCCAGCATCGCCATCGGCCGATACGGTGACGAACGCTGGATGGAGTGGACGGTCAGAACGCTGAAAACCGATTCGCCGGAAACCACCTGCGGTGAGGGCCAGTTTCACCTGGCCGACGCTCCGCTCTACATCACCAACCAGCGAGTGACAAAGCTGTGCGACTGGGCCGTGTGGTGGGCCACCAACAAGACCAAATCGCAAGTGGAGTGGATTCGCGATGGTTTCCGAGAACGCGGCCTTGAGTTGCAGCCGCAACTGACCGCGAGCAACACGGTGGCACTGCTCAACCTCATTGCAGCCAAGCAGACGCCCTCCTATCTAAGCTACAACGCCATGCGCTGGCTTCGTTTCTTCGAGTTCAAGCCCGCCTCATTCGACCTGACAACCGTGCCGCCGGACGAGCGCGTTACAGTGATGAAGGGCTTGGTGGAGTTCGCGCTCTGGCTTGGCGAGCACAAAGACGACCCGGGCAAGCTGTCGCGCGCGGACGACTGGATTGCCGATGGTGAGCCATTGGCGGAGAAGCCACCGTATTCGTGGGGCCTGAATATCGCTCTGGCCATGATGATAGGAAGCGGGCTTCTTCTAATCCGGCGAGTCAACTGACTTGAACTTGGTTCAGAATACTTCCGCCCGAAGTCCGGTGGTGTCGCGCACCGTCTGCGCGATGCGCGCGAGACTGCGCAGCGGCAGGTGGCCGCATTCCGAATGCGGCGTGGGGCGCGTGGCCGAGTAGATTTGCACGAGCGGAATATTCGCGCCCGCGTCCTTCAGTTCCTTCAGCCGCTGGGCGTATTCGCGGATTTCCAGCTCAGGCGGCTCCTGGCCGTTGAGCGCGGGGAAGAGGCTCTGGATGACCACGGGCCGCTGGCGGGCAATGGCGAGGATGTTGGCCAGCACTTTGGCCAGCAGCACGGTGGGCCGGTTGATGCGCTCCATCCAGGCCTGCGTGCCGGCGTCGAGCTTGGCCCAGACCTCGTCGCGGCCGGTCAGGCAGCGCAGCCCCTCGGCCACGGCGGGCCGATCCAAGCCCGTGGCGTTGGTGATGAGGGCGATCTTAAAGAAGGGCAGCCCGCTTCGGGCGCGGACGTGCAGCACGGTATGTATGACCTCGACGATCTGAGGGCATAGGGTTGGTTCGCCGTCGCCGCTGAGGTTGACCTGACGCAGCCTGAGCAGGTCCGTCGGCATGCCATTGAATGGCGGCAATTGCGCCAGTTCTCCGGATTTCACCATGGCCAGCGTGCGCTGCAGTTCCGCGGCCATTGCGTCCAAGTCCACCTTGGTCTCCTGCGGGCGCAAATGCCGGTCCACCTCGCAGTAGGCGCAGTCGAAGTTGCATTCCTGGTCGGGGTTGAGGTTGATGCCGATGGACAGCCCACGGGCGCGCGGGGAGACCACGGCATACACGAACCGGTTGCCCAGAAAATCACGGGGCGAACCAAACGCCGTGCCCGCCGCAGGGCGGGGAGGGGGCTTGCGAAGGGCGGTTTCCACGAGCGTCATGGGGTTGGTTGGTTTTGGGCTTAGCCGCGCAGGAATTCGTGCTCTTCTTCGCGCACGACCAGCACGGGACACGGGGCGAGCCGGGCGACGTTTTCCGTCACGCTGCCAAGGAAGACGTGCTTGAGACCGGTGTGGCCGTGGGTCGAGATGATGATGAGGTCGGCGTCGAGTTCCTTCGCCGCTGCCGCGATTTCCGAGGCAGTTCGGCCGATGCGGGTTTGCTTGGTCGCGGGCACTGCGTCGCCGATTTCTTCCGCCAGCAGCTTGTCCATCGCCTTCTCCGCTGCCTCGCGGACCTGACCCTCCATCAGCGGTGAGTCAATCAGGCCAAATTCACCGACCGCATAGTTGATCTGCGTAACGAAAAGCAGCGTGAGGCTGGCGCCAAACTGCTGCGCGAAGGGGATCGCATAGCGCAATGCCTTGCGCGAGCACTCCGAGAAATCCACGGGCACGAGGATGCGCTTGATGCTGAAGGGGGAAGGATTGGCTCCGGGCAGCCCGGTTTCCCTCGCTCCGAGTTGGACTACCACTCCACCGTTGGCTGGTTTTATGTTCATGGCAGTGCTTTCTCTGTTGCCGCGCAAGGCGGTTGGTTTTGCGCCCGCCCATCGCCCAGAGCCCTTGGTGGAACCGGTCCGCCAAGCGGGGCGGCGGGCCAGGCGCGCTCAACTCACGCGGCAACATAGGCCCGGTGGCCGCCCCGACTACACTGGCCTTGGCAAGGGCTGGCTGTCCCTTGGCAGTCTGCCGTCAATCACGTGCGGCCCCCGTGAATACTGCGGGGGAATGCTTGCGGGCTGCCGCATCCTCCCTTCATCCTTTCGCCCATGAAACCCCGAGCGCAGAGCTCCAGCATCTCCAAGAATGTCCCCGTTTCCGATTCGCTCCAGCTCGCCTCACGCCGGCTTGCCCGCCGTCTGCTCGTTATTTGCTGCGGCGCGCTCCTGGGGAGTGCAGGACTGGCAATGCTGGCCGCCTTGGCCGCGCCTTCCACGAAACCCAACATCATCTACGTCCTTTGCGATGACCTCGGCTACGGCGACGTGAAGTGCCTCAATCCAAAGGGCAAGATCCCCACGCCTCACCTGGACAAGCTGGCCGCCGGCGGGATGATTTTTACCGACGTCCATTCGAGTTCCTCCGTTTGCACGCCCACGCGCTACGGCATCATGACGGGCCGCTACAACTGGCGGTCGAAACTCCAGTCCGGGGTGCTCGGCGGCCTGAGCCCGCGCCTCATCGAACCCGGCCGGCTCACCGTCGCGCAGTTGCTCAAGGACCACGGCTATCACACCGCCGTCGTCGGCAAGTGGCACCTCGGCATGGACTGGGTGAAGAAGGAGGGCCAGACGGTAGCCGAACTCAACATTGAATCCGCCGCCCAGGTGAACAGCGTGGATTACTCCCAGCCCTTCAAGAACGGCCCCACCAGCGTCGGGTTCGATTACTACTACGGCATCAGCGCCTCGCTCGACATGGTCCCGTTTGTCTTCTTGGAAAACGACCGCGTGACCAAGCTGCCCACCGCCGAGAAGCAGTGGATTCGCAAAGGCCCCGCCGCTCCGGACTTCGAGGCGGTGGACGTGCTGCCCACGCTCACCCGCAAGGCCATGGATTATGTGAAAGCCCGGGCGGCCGAGGCGAAAGCAGGCAACCCCTTCTTCCTCTATCTGCCACTTGCCTCCCCGCACACCCCCATCGTGCCCAGCCCAGAATGGCAGGGCAAAAGCGGCCTCACTCCCTACGCGGACTTCGTCATGCAAACCGACCATTCGATTGGCCAACTGCTCGCCGAACTCGCTCAGCAAGGCTTGGCGGATAATACCCTGGTCATCGTCACCAGCGACAACGGTTGCTCACCCGCCGCCGGCATTCCCGCCCTGCTGGAGAAGGGCCACAATCCCAATCACGTGTTTCGCGGCCACAAGGCGGACATCTTCGACGGCGGGCATCGCATCCCATTTATTGCCCGTTGGCCGGCGCGCGTGAAGGCCGGTGGCAAGTCTGACCAGCTGCTGTGCCTCACCGACCTCATGGCCACGGCGGCGGACATCGTCGGCGCGAAGCTCCCCGCCAACGCCGCCGAGGACAGCGTGAGTTTTCTCCCCGCCCTGCTTGGCGCCGACAAGGCCCCGTTGCGCGAAGCCGTCGTGCACCATTCCATCAACGGTTCCTTCGCCGTTCGCCAGGCCAACTGGAAACTCGAACTTTGCCGCGACTCCGGCGGCTGGAGCGAACCGCGCCCCGGCACGCCCAAGGCCGCCGGCCTGCCATCCGTCCAGCTCTTCGACCTCGGCCAGGACATCGGCGAGCAGAACAACCTTCAGGACAAGCACCCGGACGTGGTCGCCCGCCTCACCAAGCTGCTGGAGAAATACGTCGCCGATGGGCGCAGCACGCCCGGGGCACCGCAGCAAAATGCCGTGCCGGTCCAGATCGTGAAGACCCCCAAGGCCGCGCCTGCCAAAGCGAAGCAGAAGTGAGCTGCAGGCTGTTTTTCAGCTGAATCTGCGGCCTGTGCCAGCCTGCCGGTTCTTTTGGGGTGAAGCCTCAGAGCAAGCGCCACCGGGCGAACTCACTTCGCCTTCTTCTTGCCGCCCTTGCCGCCGACCTGCTCGGGGTCGCTGAAGGGCGGCTGGTCGAAGGTCTTGCCATCGCCGGTCACGCGCGGGTCATTCGCGTCCCGCAGGCGCTTCAACAACTGCTCGGCCAGTTCGCGCCGCTTCGCCGCAAAGGCCGGATCGGCGGCGAGGTTTTTCACTTGGTCGGGGTCGTTCTTCAGATCGTAAAGCTCCTCGGCCGGCCGTTTGGCGAAGGCGAGGTCGAAGTGCCACTTCCACTGCGCTTCGTGCTGGTGCGCGATGAGCCAGGTCTTCGTCGGGCTGGCGTCCATGTCGGGAAACGCGGCGCGGGTGTTGTTGCCCACGTCCTTCAAGTCCGGCGTGCTCTCGGCGGCGGAGTAAGGCGCGCCCATCGGCCAGCGGTCCGGCGCGAAGTTGCGGATGTAAAGGAAGTCCGGCGTGCGCAGCGAGCGCATGGGATACGGCAGGTTGCCCTCGCGCGCGATGCCGACGTGCCGCTCGCGGCCGGAGATGGACCAGTTGCGCGCCGGGTCCACGAGGCCGGCCTTGTCCGACTTGAGCAGCGGGAGAAGGCTTTTGCCGAAGAGATTCTCCGGCGGTTTCACACCGCCGATTTCGAGGAAGGTCGGGCAAAGGTCGGGAATGCGCGCGAGGTCGTCGAGCACGCGGCCGGGTTTGCCGCCGGGATAGCGGATGGCGAGCGTCACCGCCGTGCCGTGGTCGTAGAGGTTGCACTTGCCGCTGGTCACGCCGGGCATCCCGTGGTCGCCGCTGAGGACGACGACGGTCTTTTCCAACTCACCGGTCTCCTCCAGTCGCTTGAGCAGCACGCCCACGTAGGCGTCCACCGCCTGGCACTCGCCCAGGTAGTCGGCCACGTCCTCGCGGACTTCGGGCACGTCAGGCAGGAACTTGGGCAGCTTGCCCTTCAGCGCGTCCGGCTCGATGCCCCAGAGTTTTTTGCCGCTGCCCTTGACCCACGAGCGGTGCGTGGTGGTGGTGCCAAACCAGTAATGCCACGGCTGGCCGGGCTTCCGCGCGGCGAGGAAGTCATCGAAGTTCCCGCGCACCTGGCTGAGGATTTTCTCGCGCGCGGCGGCGATGGTCTGGCCGTCGGCGACCATCTTCGTGACTTCCTCGGAGAAGTTGTTACACGCGCCGCCGGCCCGCTGATACGCGTATTGTTGCCCGCCGAAGCCCGCGTCCGCCGGTGTGCCGGGGCTCCACACCTTGAAGCTCTTGCCGATGTGATAGCCCGCGTCGCGCAGCAGCAGCGGGAAAGTCGGAATTTTCTCGTCCCACACCGCCCCCTGAAGGATCGCGCCGCGCCCGGTCTGGAAAAAGTAGCGGCCCGAGAGCAGCGAGCTGCGGCACGGCGTGCAGCTCGGCGCGTTGACAAAGGCATTCCTGAACAGCACGCCCTCGCGCGCCACGCGGTCCACGTTCGGCGTCTTGATCGCGTCATTGATGGTCGGCCGGCCGTCCGCCTTCGCATAAGCGCTGGCATACCGGCCCCAGTCATCGGCGAAGACGAAGAGAATGTTCAGGCGCGTCGCGTCAGCGGCGAACATTGGCAGGGCCAGACCGGCCAGGGCAGCCAGCCAGGCTAGCGGGCGTAACGGAGTGCTCATGTGGAAACCCTAGCGAACTCCGCCCGCGCTCCGCACTGGAAAAGTGCGTTCTTCAACCCCGTCCCCGCTGCCGCGCCGCCTCGTAGAGAAACACCGCCGCCGCCGCGCCCACGTTGAGCGAATCCACGCCGTTGCTCATCGGCACGAGCACCGCCTCATCGCACGCGGCGAGGACCGCCGGCGCAATGCCGTTGCCCTCGCTGCCGAAGACGAGGCAGCAGTCGCCGCGCAAATCCGCCTGCGCCAGCGTGCGCCGGTCCGTGTGCGGGTGCGCCGCCACGCAGCGCACGCCTGCGAGCCGCAGGTCCCGCAGTGCCCCCGCCAGCGACGGCGGCTCCACGACGGGCAGTTGGTAGATCGTCCCCATCGAAGATCGCACCGCGCGGCGGAGCCACGGGCTGCTGCACGTTTCGCCCACCAGCAGCGCCTGCACGCCGAAGGCGACGCAGTTGCGCACAAGCCCGCCGAGATTCTCCGCACTCGTCAGGCTGTCCACCGCTGCGAAGAGGCGCGGCGGCGCGCTGCGTTCGATGGCCTCGCGCAGCGTCCAGGCCGGCGGGATGCGGCCCACGGCCAGCACGCCCTGATACATCGAGAAGCCGGTGAGCTGTTCCAGCGCCTCCTTCGGCGCGACGAACGCGTGGATCTCCTGCGCCGCGCGGCGGTCGAGCAGGGGACGGTAAATCTCCAGCCAACCGGGCGGCAGCAGCAGCGACACCACCTCCAGCTCGCTCTCCAGCAACCGCCGCACGACCTTCTCCCCCTCGGCCACGAAGATGCCCGCATCGCGCTGCGGCTGCTGCCAGCGCATCGTGAGGAACGGCTGCAACGCCGGATGCTCCAGTGACGTGATGGGGTGAACGTGAACCATGCGCTAAAACGGGTGGGCGATTTCCTTCCCGGTCGTAGGGTCGAGTGGAGCGGTTTTCAAGTAAGCCGGCACCAAGTCTGCGTAGCCTGTGGGGCGGCGGCCTTTCTCCAACTCGAACAACCGCGCGGCGGCCTCCACGATGGCGCGGCGGCGCGTCACTTGCAGGGTGTTCACTTTGTCGATCAGCGAGACGCGGACTTCCTGCGTGTTCTTGCGTAAAGCGGGATGAACGGCAGCCATCAGCCGGGTCCAGGCTGGATGAGCTTGAGCAACCCAATCCTCCTCCGACGCCAAAGTGACGGAAGGGAGATCGTGGCGGGCGTCCAGCGTTTCCAACGCGTTTTGGGCACGCCGAACGTCGTCGACTTTAAGTTGGCTCAAGAGCACTCGCAGCGAGGATAGGGCGCTTGTCTCGATGGCGATTCCGACCAACCGCTCCATCATGATGCCACCTCGGGAGCACTCTTGGCCCAACCGCTGTGCGTCGAGGTAGCTGTCGAGCGCCGACGCTGGATTGCCTTCCGATTCCGCCAGCCAGCCCTCGCCGACTAGCAATCGTCCGCATTGCTTGAAGGGACTAAGAAAAGTCATCATTCGTCCGATGTAGGTGGCATCGTAGTCCACATGCGTGTGGCTTTTATGGCGCAGGCCCTCGCGCACCAGGTCCAAGCTCGCCTGATTGGCCGACAGGAATGCCTGCAATTCGGAGGTGGTCAGCGTCTGGTGAGATGCATTCGTCCAAATCGCCGTCAGTGCCTCGCCCGCCTTCACGAAGTAGTCATACCCGTTGGGACTGGGTAGTGCGGGACGCGGCTTGGGCGGCGCGGGCCACCACGCCACCAGCAGCAGCAGCGGCACGCCCAGCGCCAACAGCCAGGGCACGACGCGGCTCCTGCCCGGCGCGGGTTGGTGGTCGGAATCAGTTCTCATGTCGGGAGCGCAGGGGTCCAACCTGCGCGTTCACCTCATAGCATCGTCGCAGACTTGCGAGGCTCTTCCCCCTCACCCCGGCCCTCTCCCGCCGGGAGAGGGAGAAAGTCAGCCAGCGCTCGAAGTGCTGCGGCGTCCCTCTTGACCGAAAGCGGAATGCGTTCCTCCCTCTCCCAGCGGGAGAGGGCCGGGGTGAGGGAGAAGGGCGGTAACGGCTTTCAAGCCGGACCTCGCAGAGTCCCGGTTTCCACTGATGTAGCTTGTTCCCCATAGCCTTCACTTCTCCGTCGCGAGGAACTCGACGAGGTCGCGGATCTCGCGCTTGGTCAGCACTTCGATGAGCGACTCGGGCATCGGCGATAGCGCGGGGGTGCGCTTGGCGATGTCGGATTTCTTGAGCTTGAGCAGGCCGTCCTCGGGCGAGTTCAGCGTGAGTTCGTCGCCGGTCTCGCCCTTCACGAGGCCGGCGAAGCTCTGGCCGTTCTTCATCACCACCAGCAAGGACTCGAAGCCCGGCGCGATGACGCGGTTCGGCAGGACGATGCTTTCGAGCACATACTCGCGACCGCGCTTGGCCGTGAGCCCGGCGAGGTCGGGGCCGACATCGCCGCCCACGCCGGCGAGCTTGTGGCAGCGCGCGCAGGCGGCTTCCTGCCGCTCGTGGAAAAGCACACGCCCCGCCTTGGCATCGCCACCGGTCAGACACTCGCGCCACTTGGCCAACGGGTCCTTCGCGTCGCGCTTGGCCTCGAACTGCGCGAGGCGTTCCTTGATGGAAGGCGAGGTGCGCTTGGCGGCGGCTTCGAGCACGTCGAGGTGAAGCTCCTTCGCGAGCTTGCCTTCGAGCAACTGCGTGAGCGCCTTGCGCAGCGCGTCGTCGGCTTCCTTGCCCTTGAGGCAAGCCAGCGATTGCAGCGCGGACTGGCGCTCGCCGAGCGTGCCGGTCTGGAGCGTGGCGGAGAGGCGGGCGATGGCGTCGGCTCCGCCACCAGCGGCGGAGAGGCGGGAGGCTTCTTTGCGGAGCGTTTCGGACTTGTCGGTCAGCGCCAGCTTCAAGGCCTCGGCAGCCAAGGATGAAGTATGAGGGATGAAGGATGAATGATGCAGTGTGCGCAGCGCGGCGGCGCGGACTTCGGCGGGAGCGGCGGCGCTCTTCACCAAGGCAAGCAAAGAAGGCGCGAGGTCAGTGAGCGTGAGTTTCTCCATCGTCGCCAATGCAGCGACGGGGATGGCGGTTCCGTTCGCAGCCAGCAGGGCGGTGGCCGCCGGTCGGAAAGCGTCGGCGGCAGGCTTGGCCTCGCGCGGGGCGAGCGGACGCCAGAGGCCGGTGATTTTGTCGCGGCTGCTAGGCTGCGGCCAATCGGCGAGCATTTCGAGGGCCTCGACGCGGAGCGATTCGGAGGCGTCGGCACGCGCGGCGAAGGCGGCGAGGGCAAGGGCGTTCGTGGGCTGGCCGAGGCGGAAGTGGGTGTTCAGGGCGCGACGGAGCGTGAACCCATCAAGCTTCGCCGATTTCAGTTCGGTCACAGCCGCCAATTTCGGCAACGCGGCCTCGATGGGGAGGTCGGCGATGGCACGGGCGGCTTCGAGGACGATGCGCGGGTCGGGGTCCTCGAGGAACTGCGCGATGCCGGGGTGCATCAGTCGGCGCAACGCGAGGCACGCGCCGAGGCGCACGCTGGCGGAACTGTCCTTCGCGGCGGCCAGCAGCGCGTCCGTGTCGCCGATGCGGACGAGGGCGTGGACGGCGGCGTGGCGGACGGTGGCGTCTTGGTCGGCATTGGTGCGGAGCAAACCCAATAGCGGGGCAACGGCAGCGCGGTTACGTGAGTTACTCTCCTGAATGCTTTTCTTAAACCCCGTCAAGTAAGGCTCAGGAGCGCGCGCCAGCAACTCGTCTAAAAAGGCCTTACTGCACAATCTGCCGACACCTTCCGCCGCCTTCAGGCGGACAAGCGGATGCGGGTCAGACAGTTGCTTGAGAAAGCGCTGCAAGTTCGGCGTGGGCAGTCGGAATGAATCTAAGGAGAAATTGCTGACTGCGGTGACAGCGGCAACTCGGACCTGCTCGTCGGAGGCATCCAAGAGCGACTCCAAGATGGGCAAGGCTTGCTGTAGCCCGTCCAAATCACGGTTCAGCAAACCGAGCGATCGAACTGCGAGGACACGCGCAATGCGATTAGTGCCTTTCTTTGCAACCAAATCCAACGCGGTCACAACCGCGCGGCGTCTCGCCGCGAGTTCCCGCTCTACTTCAACCAGTTCTCCATCCGGTTCCACGCGTGCCAACAGTTCTGCTTGCGCAGTGGAACGGATGCGTTCGTTGGCGTGTCCCAACAGCGCACCGAGTTGTTCTGGCTTCAACTCACTCCAGTCAGCAGCCAGCAACCGCTTCGTCTCCTTCACCGCTGCCGACGCATCCACCGCCGGGTCATGCACGCGCCAGATGCGGCCCTTGCCGGTCTTCTCCCAGCCCGCCACCCAGTCCAGCACATACGCGCCGCCGTCGGGGCCGAGCTCGATGTCCGTGGGATAGAGGTTCCAGAGCAGCTTGCCCTCGCGCTCGTCGGGCGAGTTGCTTTCGAGCCACTTGCCGGCGTTCGCGACCCGGAAGCTCGCGCCGCTCGGCTCCAGGCGGAAGTAGCGGATGCCGCCGGGGAAGTCCGCGTAGAAAAAGCAGTCGCGGAAAGTGTCCGGCAGGCCAGTGCCGGGATAGTGCGCGATGCCCGCCGGGCCGTGGCCGATGTGCGCGACGGGCGGCGGGTAGGAGAGCGCGGTGTTCGAGGGCGCGAGGCCCCAGAGCATCTCGCTGTTCCACGCGCCGAGCTTGGGCAGGTGCTGCCAGCCGTAGCGCCAGCCGTAGTCCGCGCCTTCGACGATGTGGACCCAGCGGGCCTTGTCGCCGCCGTCGGCGTTGTTGTCGGCGGTGAAGAGGTTGCCGAAGTCGTCGAAGGCCAGCTCCTGCGGGTTGCGCAGGCCGATGGCGACGACTTCCAACTCCGAGCCGTCCGGGTTGCTGCGGAAGACCGCGCCGGTGTCGGGCAGGAATTTCAGCAGGTAGTCGAGGTCGGGATTGAGCGTGCGCGAGAGGTTGGTGAGCGCGGCGCCGCGGTCGGCGATGGTCCAGTAGAGCTTGCCGTCGGGGCCGAACTTGAGGCCGTGCATGTCGTGGCCGCCGTAGGCGATGTGGACGCCGAAGCCAGAATGCAAATGATGAAGTGTGAAGGATGAATGATGAACCGTCGGCTGGCCGGGCGCGCTCGGAGTTGCGCCAGCTTTCATACTTCCTCCTTCATACTTCGTCATTTTCCAAACATCCGGAATGCTCGTGAAGTAAACCTCGCCACGCCTTGCCAGCACGCCCGCCGCCACGCCGCTGATGCTGGTGTTGAAGCCGTCGGCAAAGACGGCGGATTTGTCCGCGAGGCCGCTGCCGGTCGAGTCCCAAACGAGCTTGATGCGCTCGGACTCGACTTCGAGGTCGCGCCAGTCAAGGCGGCCGTCCTCGTTGAAGTCGGCGAAGCCGCCGGTCTTGGCCGTGCTCATTTGGCGCATGAAGGCGGCGTTGTCCTGCGAGACGTTGGTCTTGAGGAACGCAGCGCGGTCCCACGGCGTGCGGAAGGAAAGGTCCGCGTCCACCCAGTCGCGATAGCTGCGGATGTCGAAGACGCTCGTGCGGCGGCGGCCGGTCTCGACCACGTAGGCGCGGCCCTGTTCATCGAAGCTGAAGCTGACGACATCCTGAATCAGCGGCTCGGCGGCCCAGAGGTCCACCTTCAAGCCGGGTGCGACGACGAGGCGTTTTTTCGCGGTGTCCGGCGAGTCCGCGGTGGAGACACCGGCGGGGGTTTTGTCGTCCTTGGCCTTGGCTTTGGGATTCGCGCCGTCGGCGGGTTCGGCGGCAGAAAGGGAGAGCGTGCCACCCAGAATGGCAGCGGCGAGGGGGAACAGGCAGCGGAAGCGCATCGGAGCGAAGCTAGCGCGGGGCAGGGATGATTCAAGCCCGGCCAAGCTTTGGAGTGCGGCGAGTTCTCTCCGCGTTCCGCAGGCGACTTGTCG
>CAZQEW010000025.1:0-29255 GCA_964591495.1 uncultured Klebsiella sp. | reverse complement strand
ACTTCAAAAGGCCTGACTGGCTGGCGCAAGCTGGAGGAGCAACCGGTAAATGGAAGTTTTCACGAACCTCGACGGCGACAAGTCGCCTGCGGAATGCGGTGATGAGTCACCGCGCTCCAAGTTCTGCTTCGGCGTGGACGCGGCGGATCGGCCCGGTATCTTGCGCCTGCGCCGCCATGAACCCTGGACCGACCACCTCATCTTCTGACCAGTCCGCCGTCCGCCGATTGCGGTTGGCCACGCTTGCGTTTCCACCGGCGGGCTTGTGGCTGCTGTGGCGCGGACCAACGAGCGTTTGGCGCAAGCTGTTCGGCACGTTTGGCATCGGGCTCTTCTCGCTCGTCTATGCGGCGGCGGTTTTGTTCCTGCTCCACAAGTTCACCGGGCTGCGCTTCGAGATGCAGGGGCGGCCGATTCCGGTGCCGACGTGGCAGGGCACCGATTACGCGCGGCTGGAGAAAGCCCGGGCAGAGAAGGCTATTCCCGCAGCCGCCAAACCCGCCGCCACCGAGGCGAAGCCGAAGTCCGCGCCCAACTGGACGGACTTCCGCGGACCGAACCGCGACGGCAACTACACCGAGCAGCCCATCAACGTGGACTGGGCGAAGTCGCCGCCGAAGCTCCTGTGGAAGCAGCCGGTCGGCGGCGGCTACGCGTCGTTCGTGGTGGCGGATGGGCTGGCGTTCACCATTGAGCAACGGCGCGAGCAGGAAGCGGTGACGGCCTACGAGGTCGAGACCGGCCGCGAGGTTTGGGCGCACAGTTACCCGGCGCGTTTCCAGGAGTGGATGGGCGGCGAAGGCCCGCGCGCGACGCCGACTTGGCACGAAGGGCGGCTCTACTCGCTCGGCGGCACGGGACAGTTCCGCTGCCTCGAAGCGGCCACCGGCAAGCTGCTTTGGCAACATGACGTGTTTGCGGAGAACAGCTGCTCGAATCTCTTCTTTGCCCTCAGCGCGTCGCCGCTGGTCGCGGGCGACAAGGTCATTGTGCTCGCGGGCGAACCCCTGGGCCGGACGGGAAAGATGCTCATCGCCTACGACAAAGTCTCCGGCTCGCCGGCTTGGAAGGAGCTGGAGGACAAGGCCGGTTACTCCTCGCCGATGCTCGTCACGCTGGCGGGCGAACGGCAGCTGCTCGTCCACAGCGCGGGCCATTTGCTCGGCGTTTCCCCGGCCGACGGCAAGGCGCTGTGGCGTTTCCCATGGCGCGTGGAGTTCGACAACACCATCGCGCAGCCCATCGTGACCGGGACAAACCGGTTGGTCCTGAGCGCGGGCTACGGCACGGGCGCGGTGGGCTTGGAGTTGAACCGCACCGAGAGCGGCTTCGCGGTGAAGGAACTGTGGCGGAACAAATTCCTTAAGAACAAGTTCACCAGCTCCGTGCTGCACCACGGCCACCTCTACGGCCTCGACGAAGACATCCTCGTCTGCCTCGACGCAACGACGGGCGAGCGGCGTTGGAAGGACGGCCGCTACGGCTACGGGCAGGTGCTGCTCGCCAGCGGGCACCTCGTCATCCTCTGCGGTGACGGCGACCTCGCGCTCGTGCAGGCGCTGCCGGACCGGCACGTGGAAATCGCGCGCATTCCCGGCATCAAAGGCAAGACGTGGAACCATCCGGCGCTCGCGGGGGGCAAACTTTTGGTGCGCAACGCCATTGAGATGGCGTGCTTCGACCTGGGCATAAAGTAGCCGTTTGCAATTGCCGCATTGCATCCGCGCGGCCAGTCGCTACAAACCTCCGCGCCATGACCGCGCCAACCATCGTTTTGTGGGTTTACATCGTCCTGCTGGAAGTCGGCGGCGTTGTCGGCTTCGTGAAAGCCGGCAGCAAAGCCTCGCTCATCGCCAGCAGTGTGTTTGCCATGCCGCTCATCCTGTCGGCCCTCGGCATCTTGCCGGCGGAGGTGGCTGATGGCGTGCTGGCGGCGCTGCTCGGCTACATGAGCTTCAAATTCGCCAAGTCCAAGAAGTTCATGCCCAGCGGGCTGATGGCCATTCTTTCGGCCGCCGCCCTGGTGCTGCGCTTCATGCTTGCGCCCAAGTAAGCTTACCAGCGCTTGCAGCAGTCTCTCCCCATCTGGCAGCTCCACGAGCAGATCGTGGACACGCTCCGCCTGGGCAACCGGCTCGTGCTCGTGGCGCCCACCGGTTCAGGCAAGACCACGCAGGTGCCGCAAATGCTCGCCGAGGCAGGGTTTGCCGTCCGGCAGCGGATCGTCATCCTCCAGCCGCGGCGGGTTGCCGCCCGGACGGTGGCCACACGCGTGGCGTGGGAGCGCGGGTGCAAGCTGGGCGAGGAGGTGGGGTATCAGATTCGCTTTGACGACCGGTTGGGCGACGCGACGCGCATCTGCTTCGTGACCGAAGGCGTGCTGCTGCGCTGGCTGCAGGACGACCAGCAGTTGTCCGATGTGGCGGCCGTGCTCTTCGACGAGTTCCATGAACGCAATCTCTTGAGCGACGTTGCCCTGGCGCTCGTGAAGCGCCTTCAGCAGACCACGCGGCCCGACCTCAAGATTGTCGTCATGTCCGCGACCTTGGATGCGGAGCCGGTGGCGGCGTATTTGGGGCAGGCTGGTGAGAAAGTGGGAAAGCGGGAAAGTGAGCGGGCAGTCGAACTTTACAGCTCACTTTCTCACCCGCCCGTTCTCTCACCTGCTCCCATCTTGGTCAGCGAAGGCATCAGCTTCCCGGTCGAGGTCCGTTACTCCGAGCACCTGGATCGGCGGCCCACCACGGAGCAGGCGGCGGACGCGGTGGAGCGCATCGTCAACCACGGCGGGCCGGGTGACGTGCTCGTGTTCATGCCGGGCATGGGCGAGATCAACGCGACCATCAACGCCCTGCGCGCCGCGCGGCTGGCGGAGGACTGCGATTTCATCCCGCTGCACGGTGACCTTGCGCCGGAACAACAGGACCTGGCGTTCAGCCCCAGCCGCAGCCGCAAGGTGATCGTGAGCACCAACGTCGCGGAGACCAGCGTGACAATCGACGGGATCCGGCACGTGGTGGACAGCGGCGAGGCACGCGTGGCGCGCTACGACGCAGAGCGAGGGATCCAGACGCTGTTCATCGAGCCGATCTCCCGGGCCAGTGCGGACCAGCGCAAGGGCAGGGCAGGGCGCACCGCCCCCGGCACGTGCTGGCGGCTGTGGACGGAGAGCGGGCATTTGAACCGGCCCGAGCGCAACACGCCCGAAATCCAGCGTGCGGACCTCGCGGAAGTCGTGCTCCTGCTGCATTCGCTGGGCATCAAGAGCGCGGTCTCATTTGACTGGCTGGACAAGCCGGATCCGGCGGCAGTGGAGCGGGCGGAGCGGTTGCTGGTAACGCTTGGAGCGCTGCGCGCCGGGGAGTCTGTCTCGGGTTCCGAGGCGGCGAACACGGATTTGACGGACATCGGCCGGCAGATGCTGCGTTTGCCGATGCACCCGCGTTACTCGCGGATGCTGGTCGAGGCAGGTCGGCGCGGGTGCGTGCCATCGGCGGCCTTGTGCGCGGCGCTGGTGAGCGGGCGCGATTTGCTGATGCGCGTCCAGCGTGGCGATGCCCGGGCGGCGGAGAACCGGGAATTGTTCGAGGCGAGCCAGGATTCGGACTTTTTCACGCTGATGCGTGCCTATCAGTTTGCGAAGAAGAACGGCTTCAATCCGGACACCTGCCGGCGTTACGGCATCAATGCCAAGGTCGCACGCGAGGTGGAGCAGACCTACCAGCAAGTCCTCGCCCTCGCGGAGCGTGAGCGGCTGGGCGAAACGGACGGAGACGAGGAAGAAGACCAGTCGCCGGCGGAGGACGCGCTGCTGAAGTGCCTCACCGCCGGCTTCATCGACCAGCTCGCCATCCGACGCGACCAGGGCACCCTCGAATGCGAGCTGACCGAAGGCCGGCAGGGCACGCTGATGCGCGAGAGCGTGGTGCAGAACGCGGCGCTGTTCGTCGCGGCGGCGATCCGCGAAACCGAAGGCGTGCTCCGGCCGCTGACCTTGCTGGGGCTGGCCACGGCCGTGAAACCGGAGTGGCTGAGGGAGCTTTACCCCCAACACCTGAACGCCACCGTGGAGCACCTTTTCGACCGGACCCACAAGCGTGTGGCGGCGGTGAAGCTGGCGCGCTTCCGGGACTTGGTGATCGGCCATGAACATCAGCGGGAGGCGGACCCGGAGGCGGCCGGCCGTTGCCTCGCCCAGGCAGCGATGCGGGGATGGTTTGAGCTGCCCAACCTCAGCCATGAAGTGAAGCAGTTCATCGCCCGGGTGAACCTCGTGGCTGCCGCGCTGCCAGACTTGGAATACGAGCCGTTC
Organism: uncultured Klebsiella sp.; assembly: GCA_964591495.1. Lineage (GTDB taxonomy): Bacteria > Verrucomicrobiota > Verrucomicrobiia > Limisphaerales > SXTU01 > SXTU01. Next base: position 24,943 of record CAZQEW010000025.1, on the reverse strand, counting down.
GACGACGCGGCGATGACGGCGGCGCTGGCGCGGGCGTTCAAGGGGCTGACGTTGCAGAAGGAGGCGATGGCCGCCCCGCTGAAAGAGGGCTTCGCCGCGCACCTGGCGCCGGAGCAGGTTGGCTGGCTGGAGGAGCTGACGCCGGTGCAGATTCCGTGGCCGACGGGCAAGCCGGTGAAGCTGCAATACTCGGAGGAGGCCGAGGGGGGCGGGCGCACCGCACTTTCCCCCGAAGCGCAGGTCAAGTTGCAGGAGTGCTTCAAGCTGGAGTTTCATCCGCTGGTCTGTGAAGGCACGGTGCCGGTGAAGCTTTGGCTCTGCACGCCCGATGGCAAGCGGCTCGCCAGCACCTGTGACTGGCCGCATTGGAAGGTGAACGAGTGGCCGAAGCAGAAGGCGGCGGTGCAGAAGAAGTTCCCCAGTGTCACGTTTTCCTGATGAGCCGCCGGCGGCGTCCGGCGAACATTGTATTTACGGCTCGCCCCGGTAACGGCAATAGTCGGACAGAATGTTACGCCGCCAGCGGCAAATCCGGGCGCAAGTCCAGCAGTGGGTTGATGCTGGCCTGTTTGCCTTCGCGTTCTGGCTGGCGCATGCCGTGCGCGCCTTGGCCCCCCGCTATTCTCCGGAGCTCAAGGAAATCCAGCCGTTCGAGCAATACCTCTGGCTCTACCTCCTGATCGTCCCTGGCACCGTGTTCCTGCTCAAGGCGCTCGGTTTTTACAACCGGCCGGTGCTTTTCTCACGCCGTGAGACCGCGTGGGTCCTCTCCCATGCCGTGACGCTTGCGGTGCTGGGCCTGGTGACCGTGCTGTTCCTCCGCAAGCAGGAGCTGGCCCGCGCCGTGATATTTCTCTTCGGCGGCTTCGCGTTCCTCCTGGTGATGGTGAAGGAGGAGCTGGTCCTGAGCTGGATGCAGTCCAAACTGGGGCAGGAGCAGTTGAGGCGGCGCGTGGTGCTGGTGGGCATGGCGGAGGACACGGCCCAGATTGAGCGCGACCTCGAAACCAAGGCGCGCGGTGTGGTCGAGGTGCTGGCCCGGCTGGACCTGCACGAGACATCCGGGGAGAAGCTCATCGAACTGCTGCATGACCGCGCGGCCAATGGGGTGATCCTCAGCGCCCGGCATACTTACTTCGAGCAGGTGGAGAAGGTCATCGAACTCTGCGAGCTTGAGGGCGTCGAAGTCTGGCTGCTGGCGGACTTTTTCAAGACCCGCGTCTCGCAGACGAGCGTGGATGACTTTCTCGGGCGCCCCACAGTGGTCTTCCGCTCGGCCCCGGAGGCAAGCTGGCAGGGGGTGGCCAAGCAGACGCTGGACTTCGTCGGCGCATTGGTGCTGCTGCTGTTGGCGTCCCCCGTTTTCCTGTTGGCGGCACTTGCGGTGAAGCTCACTTCCTCCGGTCCGGTGCTGTTTCGGCAGCAGCGCAGCGGGCTCAATGGCCGGCCGTTTACGATGCTCAAGTTCCGCACCATGGTGACGGATGCGGAGCAGTTGAAGGCCGAGCTGGCATCGTTCAACGAAATGGACGGCCCGGTCTTCAAGGTCACCAACGACCCACGAGTCACCCCCGTCGGCCGGTTTCTCCGCAAGTGGAGCGTTGATGAGCTGCCCCAGCTTTGGAATGTGCTGCGCTTCGAAATGAGCCTCGTCGGGCCCCGCCCGCTGCCGGTGGATGAGGTTCGGCGCATCAACGACCCAGCGCACCGCCGTCGTCTCAGCGTCAAGCCTGGCCTGACTTGCTTGTGGCAGATCAGCGGTCGCAACGAGGTGAGCAGCTTCAAGGAGTGGGTCCGCCTCGACCTCGAATACATCGACAATTGGTCGCTCTGGCTGGACCTGAAGATCCTTCTCAAGACGATTCCCGTCGTGCTAACTGGGGCAGGCGCGAAGTAGGTCAAGCCGTTGGCGAAGCCCACGAGACAGACTTGCGGGCTTGCTGTCTGGACGAGGTGCTGTCCTACTTGGGCCGATGAATCTCGAAGCAGGTTCACAATTCTCCCTCGGTCAGCTCATCGTCGAAGCCCTCGGCACCACGCTACTGGGCATGGTGCTTGCGGCCTTTCTCGCCGCGAGTTTGCATGCAGGGCTGCACGCGACCGGGGCGCTGGTGACACGTGCACGCGGGGAGCGAAAGTTCTCCTGGCTGCTGCTGCTGCTGGGAGTGGGTCTGGGAGTATTGGTGGGCGGCTGGACGGGTTTGAAGATAGGGGTGGCGCGTGCCGTGGTGCCGTTTTTCCGGGATACGGGCCCGAAGATGCTGGAGGAAGCATTGCAGAACGGGTTGCGGCAGGCAGGACTGACCAACTTTGCCCAACTTGAGGTCAAGCGACTCAGGGAATTTGTGAGCCAAGCTGAGGCCGCGCCGCTGCCTCCGTTGGATCAATTGGAGCGTTTCCGGCCCCAGATTGAGGAAGTCCGCACGCGGCTGCTTCCCGCCGTCAGGGCATTGCTCGATGCCCATGAAAAGCAGGGAAATCTTCCCCTCAGCGCTGCGGTGACCCAACTGTGGCCGAAGGTTTTTACTGAGCTTGCTGACTGGGAGCGGCGTTTTAGGCGTTCGGAAATCATTTCCGGTATCCTCTGGGTCGTGGCTGTCGAGTTAGGCATCGCGCTGCTTTGCCTGGTCTTGCGTCTGACGCGCGATCCGTTGCCAGTCACCCCGCCGAAACTTCCAACCACCTAATTATGCCAACCAAAACCAAATCAAAGCGCAAAACCAGCCGTAGTCCGCAGCCAATTTCCGTGATCACCGGGGCGGCGGGATTCCTGGGGTCACACCTCACGGATTTGCTGCTTTCCAAGGGGCACCGGGTGGTGGGGATCGATAACCTCGTGACGGGGTCGGTCGCCAACATCGAACACTTGGCGGGCAACCAGAACTTCCGGTTCATCCAACAGGATGTGACGGAGTTCCTGTTCCTGGATGGGCCGGTGGATTATGTCTGGCACTTCGCGTCACCTGCCAGTCCGGTGGATTACGCCCAACTGCCAATTCAGACCTTGAAGGTCGGGTCTTTGGGCACTCACAAAGCCCTGGGATTGGCGAAGGAAAAAGGCGCTCGCTTTCTGCTCACCAGCACCAGCGAGGTGTATGGGGATCCGTTGGTGCACCCGCAGACGGAGGATTATTGGGGCAATGTAAACACCATTGGTCCACGCGGCTGTTACGACGAGTCGAAGCGCTTTGCCGAGGCCATCACCATGGCCTACCACCGGCAGCATAAGTTGGAAACGCGCATTGTGCGCATTTTCAACACCTACGGCCCGCGGATGCGGCTTGAGGATGGTCGCGTGGTGCCGGCTTTCGTGAGTCAAGCCCTGCGGAACGAGCCCATCACCGTCTTTGGCGAAGGTAAGCAGACCCGCAGTTTTTGCTATTGTTCGGACCTGATCGAGGGCATCTACCGCCTGATGATGAGCGATTACCCGCTGCCGGTGAACATTGGCAATCCGCGGGAGATGAGCATGCTCGAGTTTGCCCGGGAAATCATCGGGGCAACCGGTGCGAAGAGCAAAATCGTCTTCAAGCCGCTGCCGCAGGATGATCCCAAACAGCGGAAACCCGACATCACCTTGGCACGGAAGCTCTTGAAGTGGGAGCCGAAGGTGGAGCTGTCTGAAGGTTTGGCGCGGACCATTGAATATTTCCGCAAGAGGGTGTGATGGCCTACGGGATTTGCTGCATGGCGGCACCCCGCTGATGGTTTTATTATTTGACCCACCCAGCGAATTCCGTTACGACACCGGTCATTCAGAACGCCACCAAAATGCGGGCCACAGTGAATCCGGACTCCGGGCGGGGTCGCCAGTGAACGGGCCAGTGCGATGCTAAAGTCAAAGTCATTCCTCTGCATTGATTTAGGCGCGATGACCGTGAAGGTCGCCGAGTTCGAGCCGAACGAGACGGGTTCGCTCTGCCTGAAGAATTACGGGTTACGCGGCATGGGACAGGCCGGGTTCGGCGAAGCCGAGCGTCAAGCCGTGGTCTTGCAGACACTCAAGGAGGTGCTGGCTGAGGGGGTTCGGGGCGCTTTCAAGGCGAAGGTCATCAACGTCTGCGCGCCCGGCTTTCAGGTTTTCTCCAAGTTCGTCAAACTGCCCGCCACCGACCCCGGCAAGGTGGGGCAGATCATTCAATACGAGGCCCAGCAAAACGTCCCCTTTCCCCTCGAAGAGGTAGTCTGGGATTACCAGATCTTGGGCAGCACCCCCAGCGGAGAGCTCGAAGTATTGCTGGTTGCCATCAAGAGCGAGGTCGTGGAAAGCCTCTTTGGCATTGGCGAACAGGCGGGTTTGGAGACCCGTCTTGTCGATGTGTCGCCGGCGGCCCTCTGCAACGCCTACCGGTTCAACTACGGCGACGCCGAGGGGTGCGTCATGTTGTTGGACATTGGTGCCCGCAGCAGCAACCTCCTTTTCTTCGAGTCAGGCCGCGTCTATTCCCGGTCCATCAACATCGGGGCCAACTCCATCACGCAGGACTTCGCCAACGAGGTCAAGATGAGCTGGGAAGAGGCTGAAAAGATGAAGATCGAGGAGGGCTTCGTCAGCCTCGGCGGCGCCTATGAGGAGCCCAGCAACCCGCACCAGGCGCTGATCTCGAAGATCGCGCGGCAGGTGATGACCCGCCTGCACATCCAGATGAACCAAACGATCCAGTTTTACCGGGGTCAGCAAGGTGGTTCAGCGCCCACGAAACTGTATCTGGCGGGTGGAGCATCCTTGCTCCCATACACGGCCCAGTTTTTCGCCGAAAAGCTCAACCTGTCCGTTGATTACTTCAACCCCTTCCGCAACATCCAGATCGACCCCGAGATCAACCTCGAGGAAATGGCCAAGGTTGCCCATCAGTTTGGCGAGGTTGTCGGGTTAGGCATCCGCAACCTGGCGCAGTGCCCGGTGGAGCTGAACCTGATGCCGGCCAGTCATCTCAAACAGCAGCAATTCAACGCCAAACGCCTGTATTTCGTCGGTTCCGTCGCCGGCCTTTTGGTTACCTTGTCGGCTTTCGGATGGTATTTTGACTGGATGGCCAACCGGAAGCAGACCGCGCTGGCGGACTTGCGCAAGCAGGTCGAGCCGCTGAAGGCGAACAAGCAGGTCTTGGATGCAGCTATCGCGGAAATGGGGGCTGCTACCAATCAAACTCAGGTTTATAAGGATGTTTTGGCCTCGCGCGGGCAGTGGGCCGAGTTGATCGCCGGTATTCAAAGTGTGCTCACCACCGCCCAAACCAACCACGGAATCAAAGGCGAGGCGGTCGCAGCAGCCGGGGCGGATAACGCGGCCGCTGGCACTGCTCCGGCATCCACAGGCGAAGTCCAGGCAGCGGTTTGGATCGAGAAGCTCGAAGCCACGGCGGGAGCATCCACCGCAGCCCCTCGCCCTGCCCGCGGGGCAATGACTCCCGGTGACGATCTGGGCAGTGCACCTGCCCCTGTGCCGACCGGTGCCCCCCCCGGAATGATGCCCCCTGGCATGGGGATGATGCCTGGAGCTGGCGGTGTGGCCGCGGTTCCCGCTGGACCTCGAGAAATTACGTTTCTTAATCTGAACTTGCGGGCGCTAAACATGCTCCGTTACGCGGCGGAAGCGAACAGCGTCTTTGTCAACAATCTCGCTTCTAACTTTGTTGCTCAGACCAACCTCTTCCTGCCCGAAGGCACCACATTGACCAACAAAGTCGAGCAGGTGGATCCCACTAACCATACCTTCGGGTTCAGCCTCTCTTTGCAGCTCAAAAACCCGATCCGGTTTTAGCCCCGCCACCATGCTCTGGATCAAACGCAACCTGTTCATCGTCATAGGCTTGGCCGTTTCCTTGGTGCTGCTCGGGGGAGCGGGATACTACGTTTATAACGGCTTCTATGACAATGATGATCAGGACGTTGCCCTAGAGCAGCTCAAGGCCGAGTTGCAGGGTTTTTCCACGGGTTATTATCCGAACGAGGAGAACATCAGCGTCATCCGCAGCAACACTGCCTTGGCGCAAACGTTCATGGCCGATGCGGGTAAGCTGCTGGAATCTCAGCCGCCCCGCCCGATGAACGCGGCGACCTTCAGCATTGAGCTGGTCAAGGCGATAGATCGCTTGCGACGGGACGCCACGAATGCATCCGTTGAACTGCCGGCCCGGTTCGACTTCACCTTTGGAGAAATCAAGACCCAGCCGCGCATTTTTCCCTATGCCGTCGAGCCACTGAACACCCAGTTGAATGAGATCACCACCTTGTGCGGCATCCTCTTCAAGGCCAAGGTGCGCGCCATCGAAAGCCTGCAGCGCGTGCCAGCCTATGTGGGTGATCCACCAAGCCAGGACATCATTACCGACTTGGCACCGCGCACCAATGAGATCTCGACCAACCTTAACTTGGTAATGACGCCTTACCGGGTGACCTTCCGGGGGTTTGTCGGCGAGTTGACGGCGGTTTTGAATGGTCTCGCCCGGACCAAAGACTTCGTGGTCGTCCGGCAGTTGGATCTGGATGCCGGTGCTGCGTCTCCGATGCCGGCAGGTGGCGTTGACCCCATGATGATGACCCCGGGTGGCGTGGGCCTTCCAAGCATGGCCCCGGGCGGCCTTACTCCCCCGACTGGTTTTGGATTGGCTCCCGGCGGACTCTCCGGCGTTGGAAACCCCGCGATGGCGCCCCCACCCGGCGCTGGGGTTGCTCCCCCACCGCGTCCGCCTCAGCCCGTGGCGCGCCCCGGGGCACCGGGCACCGCTCCTCCGGCCCCGAAGTCCACTTTGACTCCCGTTTTGGATGAAAAGCCCCTCCGCGTGACTTTGGTGATCGATTTCATCAAGGCGACGCGTCGTCCTGCGACTGCTCCAAGCCCGGCCAAGTGAAGCCATGGAATTCCTCAAGAACCATTACGAAAAGGTCGTCCTGAGCTTGGTGCTGCTGCTCATGGCCGGCGGGGCTGTCATGCTGGTCTTGGGAGCCGGTTCCGTGCAGCAGGAACTCGACAATTTCAAGAAGGTGGTCGTTGAAACCGGTGGTCAGCGGCCGGACCCTCCGAACCGAGGAGAATACCTGTCCGCGATCAGTAATGCCCAGCCTCGGCTCATTGATCTTACGAAGGGCCATAAGGTGTTTAATCCGGAGCTGTGGTATGTGAACACCAATGGCGACTTGATCATCGGCACTAACGTCGGGGTTTCCAAGCTCTTCGTCACCGAAATCAAACCGCTCCGACTCAAGCTCGAGCTGGTCATCAGTGGAAACGCTGAGCGGCCCAGCTACTTGGTCAAGATGACCAAGGAATTCATGCCGAAGGTCACGGATCAGAAGCCCATCAATCGGAGCATCAGTCTCAACTCGACCAACTATTTGGACGAGACTAAGCCGGTGCGGAAATTTAATGGCTATCTCGTTCCGCGAGCGATCAGCGGTCCGCCAGATAATCCGACCGTAGAACTGGATTACCACGATCCGAGCCGGGACGTCGAAAAGGTGAAATTGACCAAGGCGCAGCCTTTCGAGACGGTCGTCGACTACGGGGCGAAATTGCTTTACTCGGTTGAAAACATTCAATTCCCTTCGCCCGCCCGGAAGGATATCAACTACGAGCGGAAAGACTCCCAGTTGGTCTTCGCCGGAGACACGAACATAATCGTTGAAATCACCGCTACCAACGTGGTAGTCAAGGCCATCTCGAATGACAAGCCGACCACGATCCCGCTTGCCCCTCCGCCAGCCTCTACCCCTGCTCGCAAGGCACCTTGAGCCGGTTATCATAAATCGGCATGCCCCTCGCTCACTCTTTGCCATGAAAAGCGCCTGTTTCGTCATCGCCTTGGCCAGTTGGTTGGCCACCTCACCGTCGGTATTTGCGGCGGGGCCGGATCCAATCGCGATTGCTGAAGAGGAGGCGCTTCGTCGGCAGGAGCGCCGACTTGTGCTGGAAGCCAACATCAGTCGGGCCAAGAAATTGCAGAAGGACAAGGATTATGCCAATGCAGCCAAGCTTTACGAAGAGGCCATCGGGCATTCCCGGTTGCTTGGCGGCGTGGAGGCCGTAGAACGGCAGGCCCGGGAAGCCTTGGCTGGGCTCGTTGAAAGCCGGCTTATGTTGGCTGTTGCTCTGCAGGAAAAATACGATTTCAAGGGTGCTGCAGCAGAGATCGACAAGCTTGCTCCGTTTGACCCGAAGAACAAGGAGGCGGAGGATTTCCGTCGTTTCAACGATCGCGTCGCAGCAGCCCATCGAGGTCAATTGCCCAGTGCACAGGTGCTAACGCGGCAGGCAGATCAGATGGCCGAGCGTGCGGACGTTTTGCGGCTCGTGCGGGATGGCCAGCTTTATTACAAGATGGGTGAATTTCAGGAAGCCAAGGAGCGCTTGGAGGAAGCGATCAAAAAAGACCCAGTCAATGAAGCTGCCTACTTCTACCTGCGTTTGGTGATGGAGGCGAAGTTTGATATTGAAAGCAAGAAACGGGAGAAAACTTATGGCGAGCGGGTTGTGGAAGTGACGGAAAAGTGGAACCAGGGAACGCGCACCGATCTTCCCAAGCCGAACCCCTATTACCGCACCAATTCCAGCATTCCCGGCATGACGCATGTCAGCCCCGGCACTCAGCGCATCAACCACAAGCTGGACTCAATCGTTTTCCCCGAGATCACCTATGATGGGCTCCCTCTGCCTGAGGTTGTAAAATTCATCGACGCTGACACCAAGAAGTATGACCCTGAGAAGAAGGGTTTGAATTTTCTAATCAACAATGTGGTAAACGATTACATTTCCCAAAATGCTGCGGGCCCTGGCGGTGGCGCAGGGGCGGTTGCTGCCCAACCTGCCGCTCCCTTGCTTGATCCGATGGGCAATCCTATCGCGCCCGCAGCAGCTGGGGGAACGCAAAAGCCTGATCTTGAAACCGCGCTTGTCAAAGTTTCGACCGTGCTGAAGGACTTGACCCTTCGCCAGGTGCTGGACGTGATTTGTAAGACCGCTGAGGTAAAAATGCCCGATGGCCGGACTGCGGGCCTCAAGTATACCATTGAGGACTACGCGCTGGTATTTTCACCTAAGCTACCGGAGCAGGCTTCCATGTTCTCCCGCATCTTCAAGGTCAATCCCGACACATTCGTTCAAGGCCTTCAAAGTGTAGTGGCAAACCCAATTCAGGCAGCCTTCTCCAGTGGTGGCACAGCGGGTGGCCAGGGCGGTGGCCAGGGTGGTGGCGGTGGTGGACAACAGGGTGGCTTGGGTGGCTTGGGTGGCGGTGGTGGTGGTGGTCAAGGCGGCCAAGGGCAATCCAGTCAGTTCTCTATCGCGGGCGTCTCAGTGGCAGGGCAGGCGCAGGGTGGTGGCGGTGGCGGCGGTGGCGGCGGCCAGGGCCAGGGCGGTTTGGCCGGCGTAACATCCACGAACCTTACTGCTGCGCTCAACGTTCAAGTCCGCCAATATTTTCAAGCGGCCGGGGTGGTAAACTTGGGCGTGACCAACGGGCCAGATGCCACTCAAGTGTTTTTCAATGACCGAAACGGCCTTCTTTTGGTGCGTGCGTCACTTCAAGATTTGGACATCATCCAATCTGCCATTGAGTTGCTGAATGTGATTCCGCCGCAGGTATTGGTGGAATCAAAGTTCGCGGAGATCAATCAGAACGACGCGAAATCCCTCGGGTTCGATTGGTTCCTAGGCAACACTATCATGGGCCCCGTGGCGGGACAGGCTGGCACGGCCCCCTCCCTGCAAGGCACGCCGACCGCAGCGAATCCGCTCGGCATATTCCCGTTGCCTCAGACTCCGATTGGGGCACTTGCATCTGATGGCAATCTGACTCCGGCAACCGCCCTCCGCAACAACGGACCAGCGCTGGGAACATTCACTGGCATTTTGACCGACCCGCAGTTCCGAGTCGTTATCCGTGCGCTTGAACAGCGCGACGGGACAGACGTTTTGGCGGCCCCCAAAGTCATCACTGTCAGCGGTCGCCAAGCGCAGATCCAGGTGACCGACATCACTTCCGTCATCACCGGCATTCAAGCTGGCCAAACTCCGGCCGGTGGTGGTGCTGGCGGTGCAGGTGGTGCAGCCGGTGGTGGTGTCGTTGCGGCCAGCTTGGCTCCTACGGTGCAGCCTTTGCCGACGGGGCCCGTGCTGGATGTTCTGCCGACGGTTGCGGCCGATGGCTACACGATCAACATGGCACTGATACCTTCCATCACCCAGTTCATCGGCTATGATCCGGTTCCGCCTGAGTTTGCGGGAGCGATTCAGGCTCAGTCCGTCGGTTCCGGCACGGTCGGTGTATCCCTTACTGCACAGGTTCCCTTGCCTCGCACTCGTGTCCGCCAAGTGGTCACGCAGTGTGTCGTGTGGGACGCGCAGACGGTCATGCTGGGCGGTTTGATTTCCGAAGACATTCGTAACATTAAGGACAAGTTACCGGTGCTCGGTGACTTGCCTCTCTTTGGCCGTTTGTTCCGGAGCGAGACCAAGGTGAATCAGAAGAAGAATCTTGTGATCTTTGTCACCCCCACGATCATTGATCCTGCGGGTAACCGGGTGCATACCGACGAAGAAATGCCGTTTGCGCAGAACCTTACCCCAGCGCAGCCCAAGCTGGTTCGTCAGTAATTTCTGCATCCCACCCCGTGTCCACCGTCAGTCCCGGGGAAACCTCGGCCATTCCGGTAGTGGAGGATTCAATCCGTCTCTTGCTGGTTGATGGCCATGCCTACGCATACCGGGCTTACCACGCCATACGTTCTCTGAATGGCCCGGATGGGGCGCCCACCAATGCCATTTACGGCTTTGTCAAGATGTTGGCAAAGTTACGCCAGAACCTGAAGCCGACGCACCTTGCGGTGATCTGGGACGGCGGCCTCGCTGCGGAACGCATGGCAGCCCACCCGGAATACAAGGCCCAGCGGCCACCAATGCCTGAGGGGCTGGGGCGCCAGTTGGACGAGATAAACGCCTATTTGCACGCGGCGGGCATGGCGTCGTGGCGTCGGGATGGAGTTGAGGCGGACGACTGGATTGCCGGCGCGGCGCGACGAGCTGTGGTGGTCGGGGCGCAAGTTGTCATCGCCAGTGCGGATAAAGACTTCATGCAGTTGGTGACGCCGCGAATTGGCCTGGTGAATCCAAATGACAAGATTGAGCGCATCTGGACGGCGGCGGAAGTTGTGGCCAAAACCGGGGTCAGGCCGGAACAGATTGTGGACTGGCTAAGTCTGGTGGGCGACGCTGTGGACAACATCCCCGGCGTGCCCGGTGTAGGCCCCAAGACGGCAGCCGATCTCTTGCGACAGTTCGGCTCGATAGAGGAGCTTTATCGTCGGCTGCCTGAGGTCAAGTCAGACCGCGTCAAGGCGGCATTGGCGGCGTCCGAGAGCGAGGTGCGACGAAATCAACAGTTGATCAGCCTGCGCGATGCAGTGGGGGCGGATTTTCAACTCGAACAGACACTTCCAACGGCTGAGGATCCTGTGCGACTCGTGAATCTTTTCCACCGGTGGGGATTTCGGTCCTTGGCGCGGGAGTTGGAGGTCGCCAAGCCCAGCTTGCAGGGCACCTTCTTATGAATGTCATAAAGGCTGCCAACGCCCCATGCACAAAGGGGTTCCGCAGCCAACTCTCCGTATAAATCCGTAGGGTGGCTGGACAGGAAAGCGTGGACAATGAGCAGTGGGTTTGTTAGTTCTAAACGAAAGCGTATGCCGCCAGTTTTTCGTGCTCTTGCGAAGCTGTTTATCTTGCTCCTGGCTTTATGGGGCGGCACGCCGGTTTATGCCCAGGTGAGCCTTGCTCCCTTGGCCGGAGAGTATTCGCTTTCCGGCTCATTGGCGGGTGATCAAACCCGTCCCGCGCTCGCTTTTGGACCGGGCGGCGGCTATGTGGTTTGGCAGGATGCCGTGACCGACGGCGACGGCATCGGCATCAGTGCGCAACGACTGAACGACAATCTCTCGGGGATCCTCGCTCCATTTCGTGTCAACCAACAGGGAGCCGGACACCAGGAAAATCCTCAAGCTGCAGTTCTGGCCGACGGGGGAGCGGTTTTCGTTTGGCAGGGCGGCGAGTTAGGATTCCAAAAAATCTACGCCCGCTTTCTTCGTCCTGACGGCACGTTTTCGACCGGAGACATTTTGGTCGGGGCAGACACCAATCAGCCCAGTTTGCAGCCGGCCGTGGCAGTGCTTGGCGGCGGTGACGTGGTGGTAACTTGGGGCCGGATGGAGGGAGATGGCCACCTTCAAGGCGTTCGTGCTCGGCGGCTATCTGCCTCCGGAACTTTACTGGGAGACGAATGGCAGGTGAACCAAACAACCCTTTACAACCAGAGCCGACCGGCTCTCGCCGCCGTGGCTGACGGCGGTTTTGTCATCACTTGGGTCTCTGAGTCGGTTCGGGGCACAGACCCTAACATTGTCGAGACGGTGGCAGACTCTTATGCCGTGGACGTATTTGCCCGTCGGTATGACGCCGGCGGTAATGCCTTGGGCGGTGAATTCAAGGTGAATACCCAGACCCTTTCGTGCGACAACCCGTCTTTGGCAGCGTCATCGGACGGCGGGTTTATCGTCGTGTGGGAACAGCGCGCACTGGATCGAACCGCCAGTCTCGATATCATGGCGCGTCGGTTTGATGCGTCCGGTTCCCCTCTCGGTGCACCGATCACTGTCAACGCGACGACTCTTGGTGACCAGTATGCACCTCGGGTTGCTCCAATCGGCGATTCGGCATTGGTTATTTGGACCAGTTTGGGACAAGACGGTTCATTCGAGGGAATCTATGGTCGGGCTTTGACTCGTTCAGGGAATGTCTCTGGTGAAGAATTTCTCGTCAACACGACCACCATCAATCGTCAGTTCCAGCCAGCTGTTGCAGCTGATAATTCCGGTCGGCTGCTGGTGGTATGGTCCAGCTTTACTGGAGTCGCAGCCGGTTGTGATCTCTATGCCCAGCGCTATGCCTCCGGGCAGCCGGTGCCAACTCCTCCGGCGCCGAGTGTCAGTGCGTTGGGGCAGTCACGTCTTGCCGTAACTTGGGCCGAGCTCGCGGGTTATGATCTGCAGCATTACGCCGTTTATCTCAACGGTGAAACAACTCCACTGATCACCACCAACTTGCTATTGGTGGTCACCAATTTGGTCGCGGGAAGCACCCATAGCTTCCGGCTTGAATACGTCCTGCGGGACAGCCGCAGGTCGGCGATGTCAAATGTATCCGTGGGAACTACTTGGGGAGAAGACGCCAACTTTGACGGCCTTCCGGATGACTGGCAGTCCCGATACTGGGGGTTGAACCCCTTGGGATGGCCGGCTGGCGGGGCAGATAGTGATGGCGATGGCGCGAGCAACCTGCAGGAGTTTCTCGCGGGCACCAATCCTACCAACCGGTCTAGTGCGCTCCGACTGGACATGGTGCGAAACGGCCAGGGAGTCTGGCTCAATTGGAACACTGAGCCAGGTTTTGTCTATCAGGTTCAGGTCTCCACCAATGCGACCGTTTGGCAGAACGTCGGGCGTGCCAGGTTTGCTCCGGGGACCATTGATGAGATGCAGGTCACGGGTCCTGATCTGCGTCTATATCGGATTCTGCGAATGCGATGAGGCATTTCATGCGAAGGATTACCCGCAACTTTATCGCCACGGTGCTCGCCCTTGGGCTTGCCCTTGATGTCGGAGCCTTTTCGCTGATGGGGCCGTTCGCGAGTTGGCAGACAGCGGCCATTGGTTACAACCCACTGGGGGTCGACGTTGGTGGGCCGATGTCCATTAGTGAGGAGTATCGTCCCACGGTTCCTGTGCTGACTTACGGTTTTGATGCCACATTCCTCTCGTTCTTTGGGGCCAATGGCGTGACGGCGGTCAATGCGGCGATGACGATCCTGAACAATGTCCCTACGGCGGGTGCCATGAGCGCCAGCTTGGCTGAGTTTCCGCTCCAAGCTGTGGGCCCCGACAATGGAACTGCTGCCAACCTTCAGATCCGGGACCTAAAATCAGCTGCTCTTTCAACGGTCCTGGGTCAATTGGGATTGGCCGGACCAGAGCGATGGGTGTTCGCTCTGCGCGATCGTTTGGTGGTGGGCGGAACCACAAATTACGTGGTCATCCAGCGTCACTTCGATCCGGTTGCTTTAGTTCCTACCAATGTGGTGAATGGGGTGCTCTACACGTATACAGTTCGAGACCCAGTGCCCACGTCGACGGTAAATTATTCTGACGCGGTCGAAACCCGCGTGAGCGGTAATCCCAACAATCTCACGGCTGCCAGCATTGATGATCAAGGTGGTTTGGGCTTCGGTCAGTTTATGACGGGACTGACACGGGATGATTTCGGAGGTCTCCGCCATTTGCTCCGGTTCAACAACGTCAATGTGGAAACTCTCGATGCCAGCGTCACTCTCTCGGCGGTAACCTCGCCCTACGCTCCGGTGACCGGCACCAACACGACAAACCTTGTGGGCACTAACGTGGCGGTGGCGACTGCCCGCCGTCCGGGTATCGGAAAGGTCAGCTTTAGTGGCATGGCTGTGGATGCGCTGCTAAATCTAGCCATAACCCCTGTGACCAACCGGTATACCGATTACTACTACCTCAGCAACTCGCTCACGCTCACTAACCAGCAAGTGCAACGGGTGACCACCATCCCGGATGTTCTCTTTGCTGCCGGCGATTTGTATGCCGGCACGCCATTTTCCGGATCCACTCTCCAAAGGCCGACAGCCACTCGGTGGGTCAACAATTCGGCTCTCAATTCGGTTGGCGGCGGTGCGGGCATTCTTTCCGGGCCAGGGGTCATTCCGTCCGGCGGCTCCAATGCCACAGCGATAGTCATAACTTTCAATTCCCTCGGCCCTAGTCGGCTCAATACTAGTTCGGCTGCGGGGCGGTTCTTGGACGAACGAAGTTATCGCACCAATGGTGTCTGGGGTTATTTTGATGCCACGAGGATTTACTCCGTGTTCCCAGATGGGCTTTCAGTTCAGGATTTGGAACGGCAACTCTACGGACGATGATCAACGCACCTGCATCCAATCTTGCTGCCTTAGGCGGCGTGCGGGCGAAATCACTAAACCATGCATGGTGCGCATGCTGGGCTAAGTGGATCGCGATCATTGCCGCGATGTTTCTGGTTCACAATGCCCCGGGGGCGACTGCACCGATCATCACCAACTTCTCAACCATAACCAACGCCCAGATCGATGCCACGACTTATGTCAATTTGGGCACGCTCCGAGCAGAAAGCATCGGTAATGGCTTTCTATTCCAAACGCTGAATAACCTGAATTTTACCAATGTGAACTCGATGGTGGGCGATGTTGGGTTCGATCTTCAGTTTGTCACCAACAGTTCACGTTTCTATGCCAATGCCATAGTCAACCAGGGCACGATCCGGGCAGAGACGATTCTTCTTTCGGCCACCAATCTGGTAAATTCCGGGGAATTGCGCGCTGGTGCAACGGGTCTCCTGCAGTTACAGGGGCAATTGGTGAACATCGGCCGCTCGGTTCTCTCTGCGTCTGATTCCAGCAGCAATACACTCACCGGAGCTGGTTTCCGTTCAACAGACTCGAATGGTGTGGTGACCTATCAGAACCCCTCTGCCGTCACTGATCTCTATTGGGGAGCGGGCACGGGCAATGTGATGAATTCCTTCTCTGGGCAGGGCTTTGGTCTTTTCCTGCCAACCCTGAACTCCACGAACGGTGGATTTCGGCCCCCCGTCGTTTCCTCTCCCTCTCACGAGGTCGAGTCTGTGGTCAGCGGCTTGGGGACATTGCCCTCCTTGGTCAGCATGTCCGGGTCCAACTATGTCGCGCATGTTCGAACCAATCTCCAGAACGCCACTAACCTAAACATTCAAGTTGTCCTTATCCAGACCAACGCCGCCAATACCAATCTGTCGGTGGATGTCCGGTTTGCCTCCTTTGGCGGTGCCAATTTCTTCTCGGGGAATACGCCGGTAGTGCGGTTCAGCACGACCGGGTTCGACATCACATCTGGAGCGTCCTATACGAACAGCCTGTTCTTCTTCGATTACAGCAATTCGCGCACAAACTCAGTGCTCTCTGCAAACCTGTTGACCAGCTCCTCTCGTCCGGCGGCGTATGAGTTGAGCCGCAGCGTGTTCAACGAAAGGTATTTCAACTCCACTTTTGGGTTATCCAGCAACGAGCATATCACTAACATTTCCTACTTCCAGAGTGGTTTTGCTTCCTCGACGGTCACTAACAATCCTTACGCTGCGTATCAGGTGTCAGTGGGCAACTCTGCGTTTGCAGCCGGCACTGGAAGCTTTTTGCCGCACCTGGATGACCCCACCAATTTCCCCGGTCGGGTGGAGATCTATGCTGACAATTTGGATATGAGTTTGGCACGCATACGTGCTGACAACTTGGTGAGCATCCGGGCGACTAATCTGGTTGGTTTCAATGGAACGCTGATTGAATCACCCTACGTTCAGCTCTCCATTGCCAATACAAACTCGACGCTTACCTTGACCAATTTCGCTACCTCGCAGGTGGCCCGGCCAAACGGGAGGCTGACATTTTACAGCACCATCTGGACGAATTCTGTGACCAACGCAACGCCTCAGCTGGATCTGCGTTATCACGTCCTAATTGTGGATGCTTCACAACTAAGCGGCGTTACGCCAGTCACCTTGCAGGAATTCTCCGCCCGCGGAACGAATGTCATAATCAACAACACTCTGAACATCGGACGTGCCATTCAGGTGGATTCCCCCGCGGTTACTTTCAGCACTTCCAGCGCCCTTAATCTGCCCCTAACCACTGCCACCAGCTTGTCCACATCCAACTTCCTTGGACTGCGCTTCTTCACCAACTTGGGTGCGATCAGTGTTCCGCTTCAATGCACGCTTGGGACTGACCGCACGGATCCAATCAGCTATTTTCTTAACCGCGGGGTTATTACCGCCGACAACATTTCCGTCCGTGCGACTGACTTTGAGAATTCTGGCACGAACCAGACGCGAGCGCTTGTGAATGGGACCAACGTCGGCGGAGGTGGGCCGATTTCTATCTTTGCCGATTCTGCCAAATTTGATGGAGGCGGCACCGGCGGCATGCTCTCGGCAGGAGGTAGCATTCTGCTTGCTGGTAATGACATCAAGATACGCAACCACCAGCTGGTGACCGCTGGATCGCTCATCCTCAGTCCGACTAATTCGCTCACAGACACGGGTGCCTCGGGAACTAACAGAGTGAATTGTGCCCAGGGCTTCTATCTCACCGTCAAGCCTGCATCGGGCGATCTTCTGGGCACCACGATTTATACCACTGCTCCGTTTAACCGTGATGTGCCGCATGTTTGGGCTGGCACCAATCTAGGACCGGTATCGGCTGGGTTCACAAACAACGCCGCCCTTGGCCGCTTGCTTCTGGATACCAGTAACAACCCCATTTCACTAAACCGGCTTTCATTCTCCGGCGTTGGCACTAACAGCGCGCTTTATGTCGATTACCTAGATTTGGCTGGCACGGTCACCAACAATCTCTCCACCCACCTCTACATAGAGACCAACTTCACCATCTACTTTGCAAACTCTAGCCTGCCACCAGAGACCTTGGACGGTCAGTTGGGCGGACGTTTGCGGTGGGTAAAGGATTACGCCGGTCCTAACACTGGCGTTGATGTGCTGCTCCGTGACGGGCGCACAGTCAAGGTGAACGTTGCTAAACTCAACAGTCAGATATTGGATTCCGATGCGGATGGCGTGGTGAATGGCAGTGACCTGAGTCCCTTTGATGGGATTTTCATTAACAGCCGCGTGACGTTTACAAACGCCCCTCCCCTGACGGCATATGTCACATGGGAAGCAGCCGCGCAGACAGTGTATCAGGTCGAGGTGAACACCAATCTGCTGACGGCAACCTGGCAGTTCCTGTCCAATTTTACCAATACGGCAACCACTAATCGCGTTGTAACTTTCTCTGAGCCGGTGCCGGCCGGGGGCTTGGAGCGCTATTACCGAATCTCGTATCAACCGTGAGCAGGAAATCGGCAGCATCAATCGGGTGGCGTGTGACAAAGATGCACGGGATTTTTCGTCTGCTTGCACTGCTAGCCGCTTTCTGCATTGGACCCCGGGTGTTGGCGCAGCAAGACGCAATCATGATGGACGGACATCGCGTCCACCCAACCCGGATTCTTGTCAAATACACCCCGCAAGCCACGGCACAGGCTGCCGCGCCGACTTACGCGGCAGCAGGACTCCGGGTAGCCCGGGCGGTTGGCCGGGATCCGCGATTGGTTTTGTTGGACGTTGATGCCAATGTTCGCGTTCCCGCCAATGCCGGGAACAAGGCGGATGCATTACGCGCCCGGATTCAGCAGCTAAAGCAGTCCGGATTGTTCGATTACGTGGAGCCCGACCATCAGCGCAAGTGGTCCCTGGTGCCAACGGACACTTCTTTTCAGGATGGGACATTGTGGGGGTTAAGGAACAATGGTCAGGCTGGAGGTGTTCCCGGTGCTGACATCGGAGTGACGAACGCGTGGGACATCACCGTGGGGGCAACCAATGTCATCGTTTGTGTGCTCGATTCCGGTGTGCGATACACCCATCAAGACTTGGCCTCGCAGATGTGGCGTAATCCCGGTGAGATTCCGGGCAACGGATTAGATGACGATAACGATGGCTACGTTGACAATGTGTTTGGCATCAACGCGGTCAGCGGCACCGGCGACCCCTTCGACGATTTTGGGCATGGCACGCACGTGGCGGGCACAATCGGAGCCGCACCCAACAATGGGTTTGGCCATGTGGGTGTCGCGTGGAATTCACGTTTGATGGCGGTCAAATGCGGCGACGCATTTGGGCCCTACACCAGCGCCATCATAGAAGGCATTGACTTCGCCATCGCGCGCGGTGTGAAGGTCATTAACGCCAGTTTTGGCGGCTACAGCTTTAATCAGGCCGAGTTTGATGCCTTCCTTCGCGCCCGGAACGCGGGGATTCTTGTTGTCGCTGCGGCGGGCAATGACGGCATCAACATTGACCTCTTCCCCAGCTATCCTGCCACTTTTCCGTTGGACAACATTATCTGCGTTGCAGCCCTCGACCGGCGGGACGGTATCGCTTCGTTTTCGAATTTCGGCCGCAATAGCGTTCACCTCGGGGCGCCGGGAGTGGAGATCAGTTCAACCTATTACACGGCGGATAACAGTTATCAGCAGTTGGATGGCACCAGCATGGCCGCACCGCACGTCGCGGGCGTTGCGGCGCTGGTTTTTTCGCTCACCAATAGCATGACCTATACTGAGGTTCGGAACCGAATCCTGTTTACCGCTGTTCCCGTCTCCGCCTTGGCCACAAACACGACTCAGGGTGGTCGTGTTAACGCCTACCGTGCCTTGACGACCGTTGAGGATGGCCTCTTTGAAGTGACTGTCACCCCGGCTCCGGGTTCGACCTTGTTGGCGGGATCGACGGTTCCGCTGACAGTCGAAGTTACGGACCTTAGGCCAGTGGCGAATGCAATCGTCAGCGGGACCGTGCCAGGCGTGTTCACCAATGAGGTTTTCTACAACAATGGTGCGCCTCCGGATGCCATCGCGGGCGATAACCGCCACTCGTTCAACCTGTCTGTCCCCCTCATCCCTACCAACCGGTTGGAACTAAGGCTGATTGTGGACGGATCGAGTGCTGGCAAAACCAATTTCACCAACACTTACGTCTTCCGCACGGCAACGGTTCCGCTAAATGATAATTTTCCTCCCTTGGCAAAAGTTCCCGATAACGGGGGGGTAGTTGTTGGGGACAACACATTTGGCTCCTTGCAGTTCGGTGAACCGGTCCATGCAGGCGTTGCGACTGTAGCCAAATCCGTTTGGTGGAACTTTGCTCCCACCAATACTGGGTTGGTTCTGGTGGACACTGCCGGAAGTGCCTTTGACACCGTGGTTGCTGTGTATGTTGGGAACACGCTGACCAATCTCACCTCGGTGGCTGCAACCAACGATGCTGGGAACATTCAACAAGGTTACGTTAAGTTCATTGCGACAAATGGCGTGACATATCGCATTGTTGTCGCCAGCGCCACTGCGACTTCAGCGGGAGCTGTGCGACTCAAGGTTCGTTTTAATGGCGAACCCGATACTCAGGCTCCAGTGGTGGCTGTGACCAACCTCGTCAGCGGTCCATTATCGGTCACCAACCCATCCAGCGGCAGCATTGTGACTAATGCTTCGCTCACACTGTCGGGCACGGCTGCCGACTTGGGAGCTGATGCGATTGGAGTGAGCCGGGTGATGGTCCGTCTGAACAACGGTCTGCCGGTTGTGACAGCGGGCACTACGAACTGGACGCTGCCACTATTCCTTTCGCCCGGGACGAATGTCATCCACATATCCGCCGCTGATTTTTCTGAGAACCTCTCAGTTCCGATCTCCTTCCAGGTGATCTACCGGGTTTTCGACCCATTTAATGACGTTTGGGCCAACGCCTTGCAATTAATCGGGGCCTCCGGTGGCACGACCACGAACAATGCCAACGCGACTTTGGAACCCGGTGAGCCGTTGCACGCAGGCAAGCAGGGTGGCAGGTCAGTATGGTATTTCTTTACTGCGCCGGCTGATGGGGTGCTTTTCCTGACGACCTCCAACTCCACCTTCGACACCCTACTCGCCGTATACACGGGCACCCGCGTGGATCGCCTGGCCGTATTGAGTGCCAATGACGATGAGCCTTCCGGGAGTGGCGTTCACAGCGAGGTGCAGCAGGCGGTTCGAGCCGGCACCACCTATTATGTTGCGGTTGACGGGCTAGCAGGTGGATCGGGCACGATCATTCTGTCCTATGCGTTTACGGCGGTGCCACTTTATGACCTCACCGTAACCGCGACTTCGGGTGGGGTTGCCTTTCCAGCCACGGGATCATTTCCCAGCAATTCTGTGGTGGATGTAACGGCCGTTGCTTCCAACGGATTCAATTTTGTGACTTGGACGGGCAGTCAGTTGTCACTCGACAACCCTCTCCGAGTCACAGTTCGTGGTGCCACCACTTTGAATGCTGTCTTTGCACCGGTGCTACTTGCCGATGGTTTTGAGACTGGGGCGTTACGTTCTGGCATTGGCTGGTCCACCAATAACTCTGCTGGCATCGCTCCTTGGTCAGTGCAGTTGGCTGGAGGCTTGGCGACGAACTCAACGATTGGCGGCCTTCATCACTTGCGTTCGGGGGCAATTACGCACAACCAGACCACAGTCGTAAGGTTGGTTGCCAACTGTCGAGCCGGTGCCGCTTCTTTCGCCTATCGAGTCAGTGCGGAAGAGTTTGGCCCAACGGTGGGGGATTTCTTCGAGTTTTATCTCAATGGCACCCGTCAGGTTCGCACCAATGGCCAAGGCGGTTGGCGATCCCATACCTTCACCGTTACTGGTGGCACCAACACCTTGGAATGGCGCTATCTCAAGGACGCATCATCCAGTGGTGGCTTGGATGCGGCTTTCATCGACAGCTTGGATCTGCCGTTGATCGAACCGGTAAACCTCGCTGTGCCCGTGCGATTCGTCACCAACTCGGTCGCAAGGGTCAGCGGCGGGTTCCAATTCCGCATTGAAGGGCAGACCAACCAGACTTACGTCATTCAGGCCTCAAGTGACTTGGCTAACTGGGTGTCAGTCTCGACGAACTTCGCCCCCTACGGACTCATCCAGTTCTCTGAACCGCAATCTCTGACCAATACCAGCCGGTATTATCGGGCCATCCTGCCCTGAGCAGCGTTGGGCCCGACCGGATGGAAAACGGGTGAGGCGGTCAACCCGGCGGGTTCACTTCTCCTTGATCGACAGCTGATACGGTCCAGCCAGCACACTGTTGGACTTGGGCGCGGGGATGGCATTGTATTCGAAGTCCAACTTCACCCGGTAGGTTGCCAGATTCGTGCTGGCTGGCACGGGCAGAAGGGTTTCCCAACGGTGTTCCATGCGCGGCGTGCGGCGCATGGGATAGTTGTCGTCGCCCAACTGCAAGTAGGGCTTGAGCGTTTCCTTCCTCATGGCCTGCATGTTGCTGCGAAACTCGATCTCGACAGGATAAAGCCCCTCTTGGTTGCGAACCTGTGTCCGCGGGGAGAGAAGCGTGACTGTGTTGGTTGTTCCGCATCCCGTCAGCAACAGTGCTGCCGCCAACCCGCCATACTGAATTGCCTTGATCATGCTGGCGGAGTGTGTCCCGCCGTCGCGGGTGCTGCAAGGCGGTTTTGCCGCTTGCGAAAGCCGGCTCTGTGGCTACTTTCGCGCCCTGAATTTGCCGCCCCGCGGCGGCCTTTGGCAAATAACATTCGCTCATCACCATGGCTCTGCTCAACGACAACTACCTCAAACTCAAGGCCGGCTACCTCTTCCCCGAGATTGCCCGCCGCGTGAAAGTCTTCTGCGAAGCCAATCCCGAGGCCGCCAAGCGCCTCATCCGCTGCGGCATCGGCGACGTCACCGAGCCGCTCCCGCCCGCCGTCGTCGCCGCGCTCCACAAGGCCGTGGATGAGATGGCCGTGCGCAGCAGCTTCAAAGGCTACGGCCCCGAGCAAGGCTACGACTGGCTCCGCGCCGCGATTGCGAAGAACGACTTCCGCGACAAGGGCCTCGAAGTGGCGGATGATGAAGTCTTCGTCAGCGACGGCTCCAAGTGCGACTGCGGCAACATCCTCGACGTGCTCGGCAGCAAAAACAAAATCGCCATCAGCGACCCCGTGTATCCCGTTTACGTGGATACCAACGTCATGGCCGGCCACACCGGTGAAGCCAATGAAGCTGGCGCCTACGGCAAGCTCGTTTATCTCCCGTGCAAGCCCAGCAACGGGTTCGTGCCCGCGCCGCCCAAGAAACACGTGGACGTCATCTATCTCTGCTCGCCGAACAACCCCACCGGCGCCGTCGCCACGCGCGAGCAGCTCGAGGCTTGGGTGAAATACGCGCTCGAAAACAAGGCCATCATCCTCTTCGACGCCGCCTACGAGGCCTACATCTCCGACCCCGCCATCCCGCACTCCATCTACGAGATTCCCGGCGCGCGCGAATGCGCCATCGAGTTCCGCAGCTTCTCGAAGAACGGCGGCTTCACCGGCGTGCGTTGTGCCTACACCGTCGTGCCGAAGACGCTCCTCGCGGCCACGCGCACGGGTGAAATGAAACCCCTTCACCCGCTCTGGAACCGCCGCTCCGCGACCAAGTTCAACGGCGTGTCCTACATCGTCCAGCGCGCCGCCGAGTCGCTTTACAGCGACGAAGGCAAGGCACAGGTCAAGGCGCTCATCGAACATTACATGGGCAACGCGAAAATTCTCCGCACCGGCGCGAAGAAAGCCGGGCTGAAAGTTTACGGCGGCGTCAATGCGCCCTACATCTGGGTCAAGTGCCCGGCCGGCGTCACGAGTTGGCAGGCATTCGACAAGATTCTGAGCGAGGCCAATGTGGTCATCACGCCGGGCTCCGGCTTCGGCTCGAAGGGCGAAGGCTTCTTCCGCATCAGCAGCTTCAACAGCCGCGCCAACGCCGAGGAAGTCGCGCGGCGCTTGCAGGAGTTGAAGTGGTGAGGGCGGCGCTGTTCGTCGCATTGGGCTGGCTGGCGCAGCTGGCTGTCGCGGCTGCGCCTTCCGGCGACGCGCAAATCCGCGCGCAGGCCGGGCGGTCGGAAGCGGTCATCACCACGACTTCGCGGCTGGCGGGAGCGATAGACTCATTCAAGTGGGACGGGCGCGAGTTCATCAACAGCACGGACCACGGGCGGCAGTTGCAGTCGGCGTGCTCGTTCGACAACACGCCGACGGCCAACGCGGAGACCTTCAACCCTACTGAGGCCGGCTCGCGCCGCGACCACATCGGGCCTCGCTCGACGAGCCAGTTGCTGGAGCTTGTCGCGACCGGCAACCGCCTCCGCACGCGCACGCAGATGGCGTTTTGGCTCGCGCCCGGCGAGCGGAGCGCGGGGCAGCTCGCCCGGAATACCAACACGCTCTCGGACTACCTGCTCGCGAAGGACGTGCGCATCGGGTGCGGGCGCTGGGCGCAGGCGCTGGACTACCGCGTGACGTTCACAGTGCCCGCCGTGGCGCGGCACACTTACGCGCAATTCGAGGCGCTCACGGGCTACATGCCGCCGGAGTTTTCCGTGTTCTGGCAGTTTAATCCCAGCACGGGAAAGCTGGAGCCGGTCACGGATGGCCCCGGAGAGATTCCCCGGCCCATCGTGCTCGCGACGACGGACGGTCGGCACGCGATGGGTATCTTTGCGCCACCGCAGCTGCAACCCGGCACCGCCGGGCCGGGCTACGGGCGTTGGCGCTTTATTCAAGAGCGGGTTGTGAAATGGAACTGCGTCTTCCGGGTGCGGGATGCTGCCGGGCTGCGGACGGGCGAATACTCATACCGAATGCTGGTGCCCTTCGGCTCGGTGGCCGAAGTGGAGGCGATGCTGCGCGAGTGGAACGCACTGGGGGCCGGTCTTCGGTTGCCCGAGTGACTTTTTGTCTGATTCATCCGAGTAACGGAGAAAGGCCCTGCCCGGGTTATCAGCCACACCATGAAGGCTTTGCGGGCAGAGGCGTCAAACGCCGCATGCAAAAGTTCTTGGCATGGATGGTCTGTCTCGCCGCTTCGCTTTGTTTGCCTGAAGTCCAGGCTGCCGATGCGGGTTTTGAGGAGCTATTTAATGGACGCGACTTCTCTGGCTGGCGGTGCTCGCTCCAGAAGACCGGTGACCCTTGGCCTGACAACTGGAAGGTCAAGGATGGCGTCATCTACCTTACCGGCCTCATGCGGCCCCATCTGGTCACCACGCGGACCTTTACTGACTTCGAGGTG
This sequence comes from uncultured Klebsiella sp., assembly GCA_964591495.1. Classification (GTDB taxonomy): domain Bacteria; phylum Verrucomicrobiota; class Verrucomicrobiia; order Limisphaerales; family SXTU01; genus SXTU01. The sequence goes on along the minus strand of CAZQEW010000025.1, from coordinate 145 downwards.
AAGTTCGAGTGGCGAGCGCTGACGCCCAAGTTCAACGGTGGCTTCTACATCCGCACCAAACCTGACGCGGGCAACAATCAGATCCGTGTGGACCGCAATTACGAAGGCGCGTTTCTCGCCGGCAATCTCACCGGTGCCAAGGCCG
>CAZQEW010000024.1:24440-45114 GCA_964591495.1 uncultured Klebsiella sp. | reverse complement strand
TACGCGCCGCCGAAGAAGCTCGTGGACATGTGCGCCCCGCTCACGCCGATGCAGTTCAACTCCCTCTACTGCCTCGCCCGCCCGCAAGTCCACACCCTCAGTTGCGGCGCGGCGCGTCCGAGTGACTTCGACGACCACGTCGCCGGCCTCGCGCACTACGACCGCGCGGCGGAAGTCATCGCCCCCATCGAGGCCCGGCTGCGCGCCGAGATGCTCCGGGTGCTGGGCGACGACTGGTGCCGCCGCTGGTTCGAGGGCCTGCCGCATTACGTGGACGTGCCCGGCGAAATCAACGTGAGCGAAATCCTCCGCCTCTGGACCTACGCCAAGTCCCTCGACCTCGTGGACTGGGGCAAGATGCGCTACAACCTGCTGGGCCAGGCCGACCACTGGTTCCCCGGCCACAACGCCGCGAGCTTCGACGAGCGCAAGCTGCTGGCCACCGTGCAGCGCAGCCCCTTCGCCGCCCGCATCCCGGCCATCCTCCGCGAAGCCCACACGATGCTGTGGGAAGCACCGGTGAAGCGGTTGAGTCAAAGCTAGACGGACCGCAAGACATGCTTGAATTCCTTGAATTCCCACCAGCGCTGCTAGTAGCAATGGCTGGAGTAATCTTTGGCATTCCGCTTCTCTACCTCATCGCTGGCTGGCTTCTGACCCGGCGGCGGCGAGTCTGTCCCACTTGCGGGCGTCGCGCGTTGCGCTCTGTTCAGTGGATTCTCGCGGACGTGATCATTGACGGCCATCGAGCACCGGATAGCTGGAGCTACTTTCTGTGCGAGTCGTGCGGAGCACGCTTCAAGCAACACCCCAGACGCGACCTTGAGATTCCGACCGAAGCCGAGTGGGCGCGGCATTGTTCAAACATAAAATGAGTTCCACCAGAGCATGACCCCGCGCTTTGCCCATGGAGTGCGGTGACTTGTCACCGCTTTTCCCGCTTCGCCGACTTGTCGGCGAAGCAGAGCCGCGCGATAGCGGCTCGTTGAAGGCCGAACGCGCCCCTGCGCAAGACGGCGATCAGTCGCCTGCCGAAAGCGGTGACAAGTCACCGCACTCCACACACGTCGCAACGCTACTGGGGCGTCTGCGGGCCGTCTTGAAAGGCCCCGGAGGGGCTGCATGAAGGTAGCCGGCGGGCAGCATCAACCGCAGGGACAGACGCACCCACCGGACCCGCCGCCTGAACGTCCCGCGCCCAGCGGGGCACATGAACGCCACCTTATCCACGCGCGTTTCATGCGTTCCTCCGGAGCGCTCCTGATCCCGAACGCACCCGACTTACCAGGTGAAACGGAGCCCCGGCCCCTCGCTCCGCCGGCTCATTTGGGGAGCCATTTCTCCCAGTTCTTCGCGTAGGCGTCCACGTTTGCCTTGGTGACGGCAATGAGCGGGGTGATGTCCTGCGGGGAGGCCGGGTTCTTCTTCAGGTGCAGCTTGTTGACGAGGTGCTGCACGGCGCGCTGGCCATAGCCATAGACATCCTGGGCGAGAAGCATTTCCACATGCCCGCTGCGAACATAGGCGAGCTGCGGCGGCAGGGCGTCCACGGAGACGCACTTGACGGTGCCGGCGGGCCACTTCAGCGCATTGTCGGTAAAGAGCGGCCAGCCGCCCAGCAGGCCCCAGCCGGTAACGTCGGGGTTGGCCTGCTGCACCTGCTCAATCTTGGCGACGGCATCCTGCGGGGTTTCCTTGTGGTAGAAGATGTCGAGCACCTTGATGCCGGGCGCGCGCTTGGCGGCGGCACGGAAGCCGGCGGCACGCTGCTGGAGGTTCACGGCGTTGGGATTGCCATCGATCGCGGCGACGGTGCCCTTGCCGCCCATGAGTTTCGCCAGCTCCACGAAGGTTCGCTCGCCGCACTGGAAATCGTCTATGCCGATGCTCACGAAGCGCCGGCTCGCGGGCGCGTCGCCGGAGAAGGTCGCCACGGGCACGCCCTGACGGTCGGCCTTGTTGATGGCGTCGGTCAGCTTGTTCGCATCCGAGCAGGAGATGATGATGCCATCGGTGCCCGCGAGGAGAAGCTGCTCGATGAACTCGGCCTGCCGCTGGGCGTCCTCCTCGTTGGGCGTGCGCCAGTCGATCTTGATCTTGATGCCATGCTTCGCGCCCAGCTCCCGGGCGGCGTCCTCCGCCCCGGCGCGGGCGGCCAGGAAGAACATGTTGCCCTGTGACTTGGCAATCATGCCGAAGGAATAGCTCTTCTGCGCTTGGGACAGGAGCGGGGATAGGGCGGCGAGCAGGACGACGAGGCGGAGCATGGCTTTCATCGCGCAGAGCGTAGCGGCCTGGCCCGGGGCCGGCGACAAAAACCTCAAGCGGAATACGCCAAAACTCATGGCTAGCAGGCGGTGTTGCCCCCTACCTTGACCGGGAAAATGAGCCCACTCGGCCGCTCCCGCATGCATTGCCTGGCCGCCGGCATCCGCGCCGGAGCCTTCACCCTGATTGAACTGCTGGTCGTCATCGCGATCATTGCGATTCTCGCCGGGATGCTGCTGCCCGCGCTCGGCAAGGCCAAGGAACGCGCCAAGCGCACCAAATGCCTGAACAACCTCAAACAGCTGGGCCTCGCCTCCGTGATGTATGCGGATGACTACAGCGAGAAGTTCATCAACGTGGCGCAGAACCAAGCCGGCGCCACTTTCGGCAACTGGCCGTGGGACGTGACCCAGTATGCGACCACCAACCTCAGCCGCTACGGCCCACAGGAGCCGGGCTACTATTGCCCATCGTATGCGAACCTCAATGACAGCGGCCAGTCGTGGAACTTCAACGCCAACTTCCGCGTCATCGGCTACGTGCCACTGCTGGTCGGCGCGCGTCAGGTGCCCGTCAGCCTCACCCAGTCCAACACCTTCAGCTCTCCCCGGCCGCCCACGGACACGGAACTTTGGACTGATGCCGTGCTTTCCCAAAACGGAAACTACGCCGTCATCGTCGGCGGCCTGATCAACCGCACCGCGCACCTCAACGGCATCAACCCCGCCGGCGGCAACATCGCCTACATGGATGGCCACGCCGCCTGGCGCGAGTTCAAGCTGATGACCAACACCTTCGGCAATCCGCAGTTCCAGTTCTGACCGCCCCCCAGCCCACCTGCCTGCTTGAGTCCTTGCGGCGGGCCGATACTGTCCCAACCGATTTTACCGCCTTATGAAAAGTGTCCACTCCGTCTTGGCCGCGCTTCTTGTCGCGCTGCCCGCCACCGCTGCCACCGGCCCCGTCCGCGTGCTCTACTTCGACGCCGCCGGCGCGGAGCAGACCAGCGTCGGCCCGCTCCACGCCGCCATGCGTGACCTCGGCCGCGACGCCATCTGGTTCGATTACGCCACCGGCCCCACGCCCGGCGCGGATGTGCTCGGCCGCTACGATGCCCTCGCGCTCCGCCCCAACCCGGAGGGTCAACCCGCCCTCAACAACGTCATCAAGCTCCCCTCCGGCGCGCTTGTGCCCGTGCTGAAAGTCACGCCCGAGTCCACGCCCGAACAGCTTCGCACCGCGCTCCTCGCCGCCCTGCCCGCCGCGCGCAAGGCTGACTGGGACAAATTCCTTGCCCAGCGCGAACCGGAGAAACGCGAGCCGCGTCCGACCATCGCGAATTACGAGAAACGCCCCGAGCCCGTGACGTTCCAGCACCCGTTCAGCGTGAAGGGCAGCATGGAACGCACGCAGGTGCCCGCCGACCTCCGCCTCCAGCTCTTCGCCAGCGAGCCGCAGATCGGCAAACCCATCGCCTTTGCGTGGGACGAGCGCGGCCGGCTGTGGGTCTGCGAAACGCATGACTACCCGCACGACGTGCAGCCCGACGGCCAAGGCCGCGACCTCATCCGCATTTGCGAGGACACGGACGGCGACGGGAAAGCCGACAAGTTCACTGTCTTCGCCGACAAGTTGAACATCCCCACCAGCCTCGTCTTCGCAAACGGCGGCATCATCGTCTCGCAGCCGCCGCGCTTCCTGTTCCTGAAGGACACCAACGGCGACGACAAGGCCGACGTGCGACAGGAAATCATGACCGGCTGGGGCATCGGTGACACGCACGCGCAGGCCAGCAGCCTCCACTACGGCTACGACAACTGGCTTTACGGCTGCGTCGGTTACTCCGGTTTCAACGGCGAAATTGGCGGCGTGAAAAAGCAGTTCGTCATGGGCACGTATCGCTTCAAGGCCGATGGCTCCGCGCTCGAATTCCTCCACCAGTTCTCCAACAACTCGTGGGGCCATGGCGCGAACGAGTTCGGCGACCAGTTCGGTGGCACGGCCAACAACGCGCCCATCTTCTTCGGCGGCATCCCGGCCAGCATCGTGCCGAAGGGGCTGCGCGCCATGACCGCCAAGCGCATCAACGCCGTGGACAAGTGCCACACCATCACGCCGAATTTCCGCCAGGTGGACGTCTTCGGCGGCTACACGGCGGCGGCAGGCAGCGCATTGATTCACTCGGGCAATTTGCCCGCGCGCCTGCAAGGCAAGGCCCTCGTCTGCGAGCCGACCATGAAGAACATCGCGCTCATGGACCTTCAACGCGACGGCGCGGGCTACGTGGCCAAGGACGGCTTCAACCTCGTGGCCAGCAGCGACGAATGGATGTCGCCCGTCTTCGCCGAGGTCGGCCCCGACGGCGCGGTGTGGTTCGCCGACTTCCAGAACTTCATCATCCAGCACAACCCCACGCCGAGCGTCGAGCGCGGCGGCTTCGCGGCCAAGACCGGCGTGGGCGGCGCGCACGAAAACGTGCTGCGTGACCACAACCGCGGTCGCATCTACCGCGTGGTCTGGGACCAGGCCAAAAAGCCCGCCGTCACCTCGCTCAAGGGCGCGGCCACCCCGCAACTCGTCGCCGCGCTCGGCAATGACAACCAGTTCTGGCGGCTCACCGCACAGCGCCTGCTCGTCGAAGGCAAACGCACCGACGCCGTGCCCGCCCTCAAGCAGGCCGTGACGAACACCGCGCCCATCGCCGCCCTCCACGCCTTGTGGACGCTCCATGGCCTCGGCCAGCTTGACGACGCCACGCACCTGGCCGGCCTGCTGCACAAGGATTCCGCCGTCCGCCGCAACGCCACCCGCGCCCTTCCGGCCGACGCGCGTGGGCAGAAACTTCTCTTCAGCGCCGGGGTCATCAGCGACCCCGACCCGCTGACCAAACTCGCCGCCTTCACCAAGCTCGGCGAATTCCCGCCTGCCAAAGACACGCAATCCGTCGTCACCAGCCTCGTCCGGAACCCCGCCAACCGCGCGGACGAATGGCTCACCGAAGCCACGCGCATCCTCGCCCGGCTGCACAAGGCCGACATCTACCGGGAAGGCCCAAACCTCCTGCCCAACCCCGGCTTTGAAACCGTCGGCACCGACGGACTGCCCACCGGCTGGAAACGCCGCGACTACGGCAACCGCGAGGCCAACAAGAGCGCCGAGTGGAAGGTCGTGAGCGGCGAAAAGAACTTCCACGGCGGCAGCAACGCCATCCGCTGCATCACGCGCGGCGATGCGGACACGAGCCTTTACGCCGATGTGGAACTCAAACCCAACACGCAATACCGCCTCGCCGGCTGGGTGAAGTCCCACGCGCTGCGCGGCAAAATCAGCTTCAACGACCACATCGGCCGCGCCGAGACGGAAGCCATCCGCCGGCGCGACACCGACTGGACCGAAGTGGAGGTCACCTTCAACAGCGGCTCGCGCACCAAGGCCAGCATCAACGTCCTGCATGTCGCCGCAGGCGACGGCCTCTTCGACGACGTGCGGCTGGTCGAACTGCTGCCGGTGGAAGACGCGAGCAAACCCGTCGTCGCCGACGCGAAACGCGGCGCGGAACTCTTCCACAAGCACCCCGCCGCGTGCGTGCTCTGCCACCAGCTCAAAGGCGTGGGCAGCACCGTCGGCCCCGCACTGGACGGCATCGCAACGCGCGCCACGGCGGCTTACATCCGCGAGAGTTTGCTGGAGCCGAGCAAGGTGCTGGCGAAGGGCTTCGAGCAATACAAAGTGAGCCCCATGCCTCCGATGGCCGACATCTTCAGCCCGCAGGAACTGGCGGACATCCAGGCCTTCGTGCTGACGCTGAAGTGAGGCCGCAAGGCGGTGCGGCGATTTGAGACGGGCTTGTCTTCAGCCTCACGGCAGCCGCAGGCGCAACTCGCCTGCATCGCCGTCCACCGACAACACGACTTCCTCCCGGGTAATCTCGGTGCACCGCGCCTTTCGCGATTCCCCGCCGGCGGTAAACTTGAGCTCCGTGCCGGGCGATACGGAATGGTTGGCTGACCCGATCTGGACCAGGGCCGTGATTTTTTTTGCCGTGATGGAGATGCTCTTCACACTGACCGGCTGATCGCCCAGCTTGGTCTCCGGCCCCCGGACCGGCGGCGGGGGCACCGCCGCGGCGAGGCCATTGGTGGCCGGCGGGGAATTGGTGTTCACGGTGCCTGTCTTTGGGCCAGCGGTTGAGGCATTGGTGGCGGGCTTTGGTGGAGGCGTCGGAAGACTGACTTCCTTGCCGAGCTCGGCTTTCTTCTCCAGCACGCCCCGTGCGGTGGCAACGGCGTTGGCCGGCTCGGCCAGCAGCTGGCTGACCTTTCGGTCGAGGCCCGCACCCGCGCTGATGAAACGGACCACGCCGTTGCGGTCCAGCAGCCACATCGAAGGCCAATGCCGGATGCCGAAGACCTTGCCCGGCGCGGCATCGCGGCCGCCGCCATCAAAGTATTGCGGCCACCCGATCTTCTCGCGTTTCACGATCTCCTCGAGCCGCGCGCGGTCCGCGTCGAAGCTCACGCCGATGACCTCCAAGCCCTGCGCCTTGAAGCGCTCGTAGGCATCGCGCACATGGGGCAGTTCCTCAAGGCAGGGCGGGCACCACGTCGCCCAGAAGTCGAGCAACACGACCTTGCCGCGCAGTTGTTCGAGGTCCACCTCGCGGCCATCGAGCGCCTTGAACTTCAGCGGCGGGCTGGGCTTGCCAACCATGGGCAGGTAGCGCTCGTCGGACTTGAAGAGCAGCTCCTCCCGCCCGCTGGGCTTGCAGCCGGCGAGGTGGAGCCATAGGAGTGCCAGCACTGCAAGCAAGCAGCGGAAAGCCGGCCAGCCCGGTGCTTCTCCCTCTCCCTTTGCGGAGCAAGGGGAGAGGGCCGGGGTGAGGGGTTGGCTGCGTCGGCGTTGGTGGCCGCACCCCTCATCCGGCCTACGGCCACCTTCTCCCCTCGCTCCGCGAAGGGCGAAGGCGAGATTACTTGCCCGAGCCTTCAAATGGGATGGTCGATTATTCATGCCCCCGCCGGCCGGCTGCCGATGCCGCAGAGTTCCCGGATGAACCTTCCGATGGCCGCAAACCCGGCGAGGATGCCGACCTCCGTGGTGCCCCAGCCATACACGCGCGCAAGCTCGTCCTCATGCGTGTTGTAGCGCGGCGGCAGCGTGAACATCGCGGTCTTTTCCTCGCCCTCCAGCCGCACGACCTCGCCATGGAAGATGCCCTTCCCAACGGCATAATTCCCCTTCGGCAGCGTGAGGGTGCGCGGCGCGAGCACAAGCCACGGGCGATAGGTGAAGACCAGTTCGCCGGCCGCGTTGCGCGCGAGCGTGCCGTAAGTTCGGATGGGCACCTTGTCCTGCTGGCGGGCGAGGAACATCCCATTGCCCGCCGCGTCAGGCTGGCACCGCGTGCGGCCGAAGGTGAAATAGTCCCAGATGAACTGCGTGCCGCAGACCGTCAGCCGGAAAGCCCAGCCCGCGAGGCAATAACTCAGAAGGATGATGACCAATGACCAGATCACGCCCACGGTCTCATTTACGAACCCGCCCACCGTCACCGTGGACAGCAGGAACGTGCGGAAACCCTTCAGCGCCGCGTCCACCGTCGCGAACGGGCTGATGAGGATGAGCATGTTGATCGCATGCGCCGCCAGCCAGACGACCACAAAAGCGATGATGGCAAACGGCATCAGCAGCACGTTGAGCACGCCGGAAATTCCCAGCGACGCGAACATGGTGTTATCAGCCACGGCCTGCTGCACCGCCTCCGAGCCGAACACGCTGGCCACGATCGGCACGAACGCGCCGGCGGCGACCAGCCCGCTGACCTTGTTCTCGAGCGCTTCGGCTACGTCGAGCGGCTTCTTCAACGCCGTCGGCACGGCCACGCCGCCGGCATCCTTCAGCGCCACCGCGCCCACGAGGCCGAGCGCCGGCAGCCAAAACCACATCTGGGCAAACCACGGCAGGTTCTTCCGCTGGGCATCCTCGGTCCGGAACCATTTGAAGGCCCCGTAGGCGCCCGCACCCAGCAGCGGCGAAATGGCGACGCCCGTGATCGTGGTGACCGCCTGGGCCACTTCCGAGCCCGGCGTGGTCGCGGGCTTGGCGGCGGCCGGAGCCGGCTTTGTCGCGGCGTGCGCCACCAGAATGACGGCGCAGAGCGCCAGAGCGACCACCAACCAAAGATGCCTTTTCACGGGGCGAAGGTTTGTCAGCCTGCCACCTTTGGCAAGCCGTCAGTCAGCGCAAAACAAGTTCGGGCGTGGACAGCCAGGTGCCGGGCCGTGCGGCGGCCTGTCGGCACGCGCCGAGCAGGCCGGCGGTGAGCAACCCGCGCGAGACGGGCCATGGCGGTTCGCCAGTGCGGAAGAAATCTTCGATCACAGCGGCCAGCGGGCTGAAGTGTTCCTCCGCCGGCGCCGGCGCGCGGAAGAGCTGTGCGCAAACCTCACTGCCATCGCGGAGCCGGACCGCGAAGTTGCAGTCGGCCACAACGCCGTCGAGCGCGAGCAGCGCGGTGCGGACGCCGTCGGCGTGCTCCAGCAGCCAGCCGCGCGGGTTGGTGGCGAGCTTCGGCACAAGCCCGAGGCCAACCAGGTCCTGCGTGCGCCCATCCAAAATCGCGTCCCCCTGCGGCGAGTCGGAGCGGGAGAGCGCGGCGGAGAGGAGCGGCCACGACCACTCGCGGCGGTCGCCTGCCCGCCAAAGCTCGCGGCCAGACAGATACTTCACCTGCCGCACGCCGCGCTCGCCACCCGCCCGCCGCGCGAGCACGGGCAGCAGACCGTCGAGCGCGTGCAACTGCGCGAGCGGCGACTCGCCCTGCACCACAATGAGCGCTTCGTCCACGGGCGCGTTCGTGGGCAAGTCCACCTGCGGCAAGCGCCACGTCACGGGCAGGAAGGTGCCGGCAGCGAGGGTGATTTGCCGCCCCGCCGCAAGCGTGGCGAAAGTGCGCGCGGCGGCGAGGTTTTCGGCGAGGGCACCGAAGACGAAACAGGGCGCGCCGCGTTTGGCGTGGGTCAGCGCGGCGGTGACTTGAGCTTCGGAGGGCGCAGCGGAATCCGCACGCGGCACGATGACGAGCGCATCGGCGTCGCGCACGGCAGCGAGGAGGTCGGCGAGTTGGAGGTTGGCTTCGTTGACGCGCGTCTGGAGCAAGGCGGCGGCCGGCGGCGATTGCAAATCGCCGGCACGGGCGATGGCGATGCGGACGCCGTCGAGTTTGTGGAAGCCACCATTGCGCCGGTAGCCAAAGAGGAAGCGGTCGAGGAGCTGTTGCGCGGGCGTTTGCAGCGCAAAGTCTTCGAGGACGAAGGCGAGTTGGCGGAGCGGTTTCATTCAGCCAAGCCAAAAGTGGGGCCCGGGCGTGGGCTGGTAGCGGATGCGCAGGTCGGGTGTTTCGAGCTTCGCGCCGGCGGCGTAGAGCGAGTCCACGGCAAAGAGCGTCATGCCGGTGGTCAGGTAGTTTCGCTCGATGGGCCACGACGGCTGGCCGGTCAGGACCATGCGCTCGATGTGGTTCACCAGCGGGCTGAAGAAGCTGGCGAGCGTGGACATCGTCGGCGGCATCGGCAGGAACATCAGCGTGGAGAGCACGTCGCCGGCCTGCGTGCGGCCGGCGTAGGTGAAGTCGTTGAGCGCGGCGGTGTCGCGGCTGAAGGCGGTGCCGGTGCCGTTGAAGTGGAAGATGGTCGTGCGGAAGCCGTCGAGGTGCTCGAAGACGTAGGCGACGGCGAACGGGCTGACGCGCTGGAGGTGCTCGACGGTCGGCTCGGCAAAGGTGCGGCCCGGCAGGGCCTTGAGCGTCTGGCTGCGGTTCAACGCAGCGAGGCAGAGGCGACGGGTGGATTCGCGTTCGCCGAGCAGCTTCCACACGGCTTCGTTCTTGAAGGCTTGCACGGACTTCACGCCGACTTCGCCGCCCGCGCGGCGTTCGCTCATGCACTGCGCAGTCTCGATGGTGTGGATGTCGTAGTAACCGTGGTGGCCGTAGCCCACAGCGACGCTTTCGACGAGCGGCGTGCCGAGGGGAACTTCGATGGCCGGGATGCGCCAGGTGACCGGCAGCGACGAGCCGGCCATGAGCGGGAAGCTGAGGCGTTGGGCGTCGCGGTAAGTTTCCTGGGCCTCGCGCCAGTCCATCGCGAAGTGTTTGTCCTGAAAGACCGGCACGGACTGGTTCGTGCGCTCGAAGGTCTTTACCACGTCCTTGAAGAAGCGAAAGCGCGGGTAAAGCGGCTGGCCCTTCGCGTCGCGCGGGTAATCGCCGTGCTCGCCGATGATGAGCACGCCGTCCACCGCCAGTCGCGACGTGCCGAGCGTGAGGGCGTCGGCAATGGTCGGGCAAAGCCGCACGCCGTGGCGCTTGCTGCGCTCACGGCTTGTGTCGGTCTCGGGGAACTGCTCGACGTAAAGTGAAACCAATTCCAGCGGCGACTCGTGGTGCCGCCCGTGCCAGCCATAGCCCTCCAGCAGCCGGTCAACGAAATGCTGACCGTGCGAGAACTTGCGGACGATGGTGGTAATGAGCGCGACGCGCTTGCGCTTGGCCGGGCTTTTCGCGGCCGCGCGAAGGTGGAACGGGGCGAGGACCGAAGCCGTCGCCGCGCCCGCAACCGCACCGGAGAAACGGCGCCGGGAAAGCGAAACGTTCGGGCGATTGGCCATGGCGGATGTTTGCCGGCACGGCGGTCATTGCCAATGCGAAACGCGCATGTCCACCGGACAAACTTCCGCGTTGAGCGGCCGCCGCGCGTTCGCCAAGCTCGCCCCACCATGCGCACCGCCAAAGCCTCCGTCCTCGAAGCCTTCAACGCGCCACTCCGCCTGCACACCTACGACGTGCCCTCGCCGGTCGAGCCGGGCGCGGTGCTGGTGCGCACGGAGATGGCCGGCATCTGCGGCACGGACGTGCATTTGTGGCAGGGGCAGTTGCCCATCAAGCTGCCGGTCATCCTCGGGCACGAAACGGTCGGGCGCATCGCGGAACTGGGCGAAGGGGTCGAGAAAGACTGGTCCGGCCAGCCGCTGAAGGTCGGCGACCGCGTGACGTGGAACTCCGCCGTGTCCTGCGGCCAGTGTTACTACTGCGCGGTGAAGAAGCAGCCGACGCGCTGCGCGCAACGGCGGGCTTACGGCATCGGCTACCCGTGCGATTGCTCCCCGCACTTCCTCGGCGGCTATGCGGAGTTTCATTACCTGCGTCCGCGCACGACGATTTTCAAGCTACCCGACGACCTGCCCACCGAGTCCGTCATCGGCGCAGGCTGCGCGCTCATCACGGCGATTCATGGCGTCGAGCGCACGGGCATCGCCTGGCAGGACAACGTGGTCGTTCAGGGTGCCGGGCCAGTGGGCATCGCCGCGCTCGCGGTGGCCAAGAGCGCGGGCGCGGGGAAGGTCATCGTCATCGGCGCGCCGAAACACCGGCTGGAAATGGCGAAGCGTTTCGGCGCAGACGAGGTCATCAGCCTGGAGGAAGTCCCCACGCCCGCCGCCCGACTGGCGCGCGTGCGCGAGCTGACCGGCGGCTACGGCGCGGACGCGGTGCTGGAATGCGTGGGCCATCCCAGCGCGGTGGTCGAGGGGATGGAGCTGTGCCGCGATGGCGGGAAGTATCTGGTGCTCGGCCACTATTGCGACGCGGGCACGGTGGCCTTCAACCCGCACGTCATCACCCGCAAGCAGCTCTCGGTGTTCGGCTCGTGGTCAAGTGAACCTCGGCACTTGCAGGCGGCGATTGAGTTTCTCCGCCGCCACCAGCGGGCGTTTCCATTCCACGAAATGGTCTCGCACCGCTTCACCATCGAGCAGGCGGACGAGGCATTGCAGACGACCGCGAAGTGGCAGTCCGCGAAGAGCGTGATTGTGCCGGGCTGAACTGGCGCTCCTTCTCCCTTCGCGCAGCGAGGGGAGAAGGTGGCCACAGGCCGGATGAGGGGTGGAGCCACCAACGCCGACGCAGCCAACCCCCACCCCGGCTCACTCCCCTTGCTCCGCAAAGGGAGAGGGAGATGGGAACTCACCGCAGCCAAAAGTCGGCGTAAAGCGCGGACTGTCAGTTCAGTTCTTCTTCGCCTTCTTCTTGGCCTCACCACCGGGCGCGGGCCACGGACGCGTCGGGTCCATGCGCTTGTAATCTTCCTCCGTCGGGCCGCCGCCGAACTGCTTCCAATACATCTCAGCGAACGGGTTGAGCTTCGGACCGACGACCTTTTCGTTCACCAACAGCGGCTGCACGTCGGTCCACCACTGGTCGTAGGCGGCGGCGAGTTGCTTCACCACCTCGGGGTTCTGGGCGGCGACGTCGGTCTGCTGGCCGGGGTCGGCCTTCACGTCGTAGAGCTGCCACTTGGGCTGGGCACCGCCGTTGGGTGAGATGAGCTGCCAGCGCGTGTTCCGCACGCTGCACATGGCGTATTTTGACTGGTTTGGGTCCGCGTGCTTCGGCCAGCGGCCAAGGTGGGTGACTTGGATGCGGTCGGGCAATGTGCCGGTCGGCTTCTCCAGCAGCGACACGAGGCTGCGGCCTTCGACTTGCGGTTTCACGGCCTCAGGAATCTTGGCGCCAGCGATTTCGGCAATGGTCGGGAAGAAATCAATGTGCGCCGCAAGCACGCCGCAATCGGCAGGTTGAAGCTTGCCGGGCCAGCGCCAGAAGGAACTCGCGCGCGTGCCGCCGAGCCATGCGGAGCCTTTGCTGCCGCGCATCCCCGCGTTCCACACGGGCACGCCGGCCGTGCCGCCGTTGTCGTTCATGAAGACGACGAGCGTGTCCTTCGCGATGCCCCATTCGTCGAGCTTGGCCAGCACTTTGCCGATGTTTTGGTCAATGTTATGAACCATGCCGAGGAAGCTCGCGGCCTGGTCGTTGGGGGCTTTGCCGTCGTAAAGCGCCTTATCCTCCGGACGGGCGATGTAGGGACCGTGCGGGGCGTTCGAGGGGATATAGCAGAAGAAGGGTTTGCCGGCCTTGCGCTGCGCGTCCATCCACTGCGTCGCTTGCCCGTAGAAGACATCGGTGCAGTAGCCCTTGGTCTTCACGAACTTGCCGTTGTGCAGGATGGCGGGGTCGAAATACTTGTTGCCCGGCGCGTCGCCGCAACTGCCCGGGTAGCTCTGCCCGATGCCGCCCGCGCCGTGGATGAACATCTCATCGAAGCCGCGTCGGCTCGGCAGGTATTCCGCTTCGTCGCCGAGGTGCCACTTGCCAAAAATGCCCGTGGTGTAGCCGGCGGTTTGGAGCACTTGGGCAAGCGTCGTGGCCTTGAGCGTGAGCCGCTCGCGTTCGAGGATGGTGTGCGTGATGCCGTTCTTGAACTCGTGCCGGCCTGTGAAGAGCGCGCTGCGCGTGGGCGCGCAGGTGGGGCTGACGTGGAAGTCCGTGAAGCGCACGCCCTCGCGGTGCAGGCGATCCAGGTTGGGCGTCTTGAGCAACGGGTTGCCATGCGCGGAGACGTCGCCGTAGCCCTGGTCGTCGGTGAAGAAGAAGACAATGTTCGGGCGTTTGCCGGCCAGCGCGGCGGTGGCGGAAGCGGTGAAGCCGGCGAGCAGCGCGACGAGACCCAGACAGAGGAACGAGGCTTTCATGCGGCGACAATTCATGCCCGACCAGACGCGCCAAGGCGAGGGGAAGTTCCAAGCCGCCCTGAGGCCCGCGAATGGCGCTTTGAGCGCAAGGGCTTTCCCGCTACAAAGCACGCGTGCCGAATCCGCCGCTCCGCCGTCTCGATCAACTGCTTTCCGCCTGTGGCTATTGTAGCCGCAGCGAGGCGCGCCTGTGGGTGCGCGGCGGCCGGGTGCTGGTCAACGGTCAGCGGGCGGAGGCGGTGGACCAGAAAGCGCGCGCGGCCGACGTGCAGGTGGACGGCGAGCCAGTGGAAGCGCCGGAGGGAATCCTCGTGCTCCTGCACAAGCCCGCCGGCCACGTCTGCTCACATGAGGAACGCGAGGGGCCGCGCGTCTTCGACCTCCTGCCCGCGCGCTGGCTCAAGCGCAACCCGCCCGTCACCACCGTCGGCCGGCTGGACAAGGATGCCACCGGCGCGCTGCTCATCACCGATCAGGGCGAGCTGGTGCACCGCTGGACCTCGCCCAAGCGGCACGTGACCAAGCTTTACGAAGTGACCGTGGACCGCGACCTAGAGCCAGGGCTGACGGGCGTCTTCGCCTCCGGCGAACTGCGGCTGGACGACGAGCCGAAGCCCTGCCTGCCGGCGAAGCTGGAAATCACCGGCCCGCGCGCGGCGCGGCTGGAACTCACCGAAGGCAAATACCACCAGGTGAAACGCATGTTCGCGAGCCAGGGCTGGACCGTCCTGCGGCTGCACCGGAGCCGTTTCGGAGAATTCGAGCTGGGCGACTTGCCCGTGGGACAGTGGCGGCGGCTGGAAATTCCGAAGTGAAGAGGAGTGCGGCCGCTGGTTGCGGGTGACACCCATCAACCACGCCACCTCAGCTCCGTCTTCTTACCGTGCGCGGGGTGCTGCTCGTTGTGGGCGCGGAGTTCGAGGGTGGCGCTGCCGGGCTTGAGCTGGCAATCCACCCAGCCCGTCGGCTGGTCCTTCACAAAGGCGTAAGCCACGGCGGGGAGGTTCACGAGGTGCAGGCCGTCCCGCTCCAACAGCTCCCATTTGTGCGAGTGGCCGTAGAAGAGCGCCTTCACCTGTTTGCGCGGCAGAAGGATTTCCAACAGTTCGTTGGTGTCGAGGAGCGCGCTGTTCGGCTTGGTCGGGTCGAGGTGGACGTTGTGGTGGACCATCACGAGGGCGGGCTTGGACTTGCGCTCGTCGAGCGCCTTGGCGAGCCAGTCGCGCTGCGCGGTGTCGAGCTTGCCGGGCGGCTTGTCCACCACGTCGAGCGAGTCGAGGAGGAACCAGTTCGCGTGCGCGGACTCGATGACGGAGATGTGCTTGCTCTGCACGGGGCGCGCGGCGTCGCTGGCGTGGTTCAGCGCCTTCCAGAAGTTCGCGCGGTCGTCGTGGTTGCCAAGCGTCATGTGGACGGGCAGGCGCGCGGCGGTGAGCGGCTGGAGCAACGGGGTGAAGGTGGCGTATTCGTCCACGAAGCCGGCCTTGAGCGCGCAATCGCCGTTGATGAACACGGCGGTGGGCGCGGTCGGGAGCGCGGTGATTTCCTTCACGACGGCGCGGAGGTGGTCGGCCATGTTCGTCTCGCGGGCGACGGACTCGGGCTTCGGGCCGATGTGCGTGTCGGAGAGCAGCGCCCAGCGGGAGGACGCGCCGGTCTCGGCGGCGGGCAGGTGGCGCGTGGCGAAGAGCGCGGCACCGGCAAGCGCGGCGCGGCGGAGGAAGGTGCGACGGGGAGTGAGGTGGAGGGGCATGGGGGTGGGTGGTTAGTTTAGATACCGGTCAAGGTATGCAGAAATTGCTGCACATCCTTTACCCGTTGCCGGTCTAGCGCCACACCTTCGAGCCAACGGTTGTCACGAATCGAGTTTTGAACGGCGGCAGCAGGTTTGAGGATGCCTCCCATGACCCCGACGATGGCTTTCTTGCGCTTAGAAATGTTCTTCTGCCCATCGCGCGGTCCGTAGTCGTTCAGATCGGCGGTCGTCAGTCCACAACTATTCCAAGCAGCCTCAGCATAATCCTCCGCTCGCTGCTTCAGTGCGGGGTAATTATCGGCCCCACATTCGAGCAAGATGTCCTCCAAAGCGCCAGGGTGATGGTTATCCGGGAGCACAAACAGCCCCACCCGCGGTGGGCCAGACCGAACCGTTCCCGGTGCCAGGTTGAACTCCAGCCACGTGGGCAAGTCTTCCTGCTTGGCAAATTCAACCAGAAATATGTCCCGAGCGGCGGCGGCCGTGGCGTGTTGGTCTTGGTCAATGACTACACCGACGGCTTCCGGCTGAAAACCTTTTACCAGACCCGCGCGCACCGCGTTGCCCAGCGTCACAGCCGCAGATGCGCCGCCACCGACCAAGATGCTTACCCAGTTTTGACTGGCTTGATAGAAGCTCGGCACTCTTTGTGGTTCAGTCAGCGGAATCGTTTCCTCGGCCGGAAAATCGCGGGGAATCAGCCTAATCAACTCTTCGGGCAAATCCCTCAGGAGCTTTTTCTGTTTGAAGCCGCGCTGCCCCAATAGTCGGGCCATGAACTCCGCGTCGTGGCGGCCTTCGACGAGCAGGAAGGTGTGCTGCGTGGGCATGGCTTACCTAAAGTCGAGACCGCCTACTCGCCGCATATCACGAATGCTATTGCCACCCAACCGGACCACGGACTGGCTGCTATTGCGTGGCGGGAGATGATAGGCAACGAGGCCACTCGCCGGATTTTCTACACTTGAAAGCATGGCATCTACCGCCTCCAAACTATGCGTGGTGACGAAGAGTTGAACGTTTGCGGCAGCGCAGATTTTGACCAGCAAGCCAAACACCTCGGTGAGGGCTTCCGGGTGCAAGGCTGTTTCCACTTCGTCAACGAGCAGCACGCCACTTCGTGCCAGCGTGGTGGCCGCCGCAATGGCTAACGTGCGCCGCATCCCATCTCCCTCCATTGCCAGTGGAATAAATCCCACCCCACGATGCTTTACTTCGACAGCTATCCCCCTGCCCTCCGGGCTGAGTATCTCAATATCTTCCACGTCGGGGGCGAGGAGCTTCAACAGGCTGACGATCTCCTGCTTGCGGTCTTCCCGGATGATCCGGCTCAAGGCGTGCAGCAATGACAAGTTGGTCCGATGCGAAACCGGAGTAACTAATTGGCAGGCATTAAACCGGGCTGACTCGTTCGTGGCTGCTGAATAGGCACTGCCACTGAACTTGAACGATTCCAGACCTCCAGATATGCGCTGGCCACCCTGCAAAATCAGTTCCGCAACCACATCAAGCTGGGCAACATACTCCGATTCATCATCAGCAGCCTCTGCTTCGGTCCGGGCTGTGGAACTGCCTGAAGCGGTTAGCTCCGTTCGGCGATATTCTTTGTATGTGGCCCTGGTCTGCCAAGTTGCTCCACCATCTTTTTTCACGCCCCTTAAAGCCACCACTCCCTCAAAACCATTGGTCCGTGGTTGGTCATGAGGAAAGAGCCAGTTTACCGTTTCCAACACTGGCGTGCGAGAAGACTTAAGTTCCCGCTCCCGTGCGGTGTCAATCCAAGTGAATGCGCTCAATGGATGACTGAGCACAGACAGCGCCTCCAGGACGCTGGTCTTGCCACTGTTATTCTTCCCGACCAACAAATTGACCGGACCCAAATCATCAAGCCTGAAGTCGCGCAGCCGGCGGAACCGCTCCACATGCAAGGATGTCCAATGCGGCGTCATTTGTAGGAGTTTAGTCTGGCCAAGGAACCAAGGCGATAAACTGTTTTGGTGCGCTTTGACCTAAATCCTCGCCCTGCCCAGTGCGAAGGAGGGCACTTTACGGTGCCGGACTCAAAAAAGTCACTGTCCGCACGCTCCTCGTCGTCGTGCCGTTGCCGTTCGTCACGGGGGTGTGGAGTTTCACCACTTGGCCGACGGCGAGGAGGCCGAGGGCGTTGCCGCTCGGGTCGGCGGGGGCGGTGTGGGTGAAGTCGGTGAATACTCGCATAATTGCCATCCCTCACGCCCGCAGCCCAAGCCCCAGCACTTCGCGGCAGTGCTTGATGCTGCGCTCGACTTCGCCGCGCTGGTAGTCTTGGTCGGCCTTGGTGCGGTCCACGCCGGCGGGGGCCTTGAACGGCTCGATGCGCTTGCCGCGCTTGGCCAGCGCCAGGAAGCGCGCGAGGTCAGCGGCCTTCGCCTTGGGGAAGATTTTCCAGAGGTCGGGCTTCCAGAGGGGGAACTCGCGCGCGAAGCCGGAGATGGTCTCGATGTGGACGGTCACGCCGGGGCAGTGGCGCTCGAAGTGGTCGAAGAACGCGGGCAGGTCCAGGCAGCCCTCGCCCATCGCGGTCCACTGCACGGTGACGCCGTTGGCGGATTCCCAGACCATGTCGTCGCGGAGGCTGGTGGTGAGGACGTAGGGCGCGAGGGTTTCGAGGCTGGTCTGCGGGTCTTCGAGCGTCCACGCGGCGTTGCCGGAGTCGAAGTTCACGCCGACGTAGTCCTTGCCGGCGGCCTCGACGAGTTCCTTCAGCTCCCACGCCTGCATGTCGCCGGCGTGGTTCTCGACGGCGACCTTCACGCCCGCGTCCACCGCGCGGCTGCGCTGGGACTTGAGCACCTTCACGGTGTCGGCGATGCGCGCCTCGATGCCGCCCTCGGTGCTGCGGTCCTGCTGGTTGCCGAGGATGACGCGGAAGGCCTTCGAGCCAATGGCCTTGCTCATGCGCAGGCCGAACGCGAGGTGTTCCTCGGCGGTGCCCCAGTCCTTTTTGAACGACTTCGAGGTGGGGCAGATGCTCCACGAGCCGAGCTCGATGGTGATGCCTTTGTCGGCGGCGTATTTGCGGACTTCGGCGAGCGAGGCGTCGTCGTGCTTGCCTTCGAGCGGGCCGAAGTCGGTGATGAAGAGCGAGTCGCAGCCGAGCTGGGCGGAGTAGTCAATGAGCTGCCGGGCGTTCCACTTCATGGCGCGCACGGCGAAGTTGTCGAAGCCGAGCTTGTGGTTGCGCTTTTTGGCGGGCGCGGCGGATGCGGGCAGAGCGGCCAAGGTGGCGGCAGCAGCAGCGGTGCGGACGAAGTCGCGGCGGGAGAAGGATTGGGCGTTCATGGGCGCAGCTTGGCAAAGGTTCCCCGAAGTGCCAAGCGCGGGGTGAAAGGCAGGGCTCAGTAATCAGTTTCAGTCTTCAGTGCGTGGTGGTTCGAACGCTGTCCGAACACTGAAGACTGAATACTGCACCAGCCCCATCGGGCATTTACGGGCTGGACGTGATGTCCCAGCCTGATTTCATCGTCCATTGATGGCCCGAACGAACACCATGAACGCCCTCCGTCTTTCCGCCGGCCTCCTGCTGGCCGCGCTCGCAGTCACCGCCGCCGCCGCCACCAAGCTTTCCCGTTACGCCGACCTCGTGCTGGCGGACAAGCCGGCGGCTTACTGGCGGCTGAACGACACCGGCAGCACCGCGCTGAACTCCGCGCCCGGCGCGCAGGCCGCGCTGCTCAACGGCACCGTCGAGGGCAAGGTCGCCATCGGCCAGCGCGCGCAGCCGAGCGAGCAGTTTCCCGAGTTCGAGCCGGACAGCGCGGCGGCGGGTTTCAGCGGCAAGGGCGAGTTCATCCGCGTGAAGGACCCCGGCGCGAGCAGCCCGCTGGATTTCGCGAAGGGCGACGCCATCACGATGGAGGCGTGGGTGAACGTGAACACCCTCAAGGACGGGCAGTATGTCTATGTGGTCGGCAAGGGCCGCACGGGGAACAAGGGCTTCGAGGCGAACAACCAGAACTACGCGATGCGCCTCCACGGGCAGGGCGGCGCGGCCTGCGTGAGCTTCCTGTTCCGCGATTCCGAAAAGGGCGCGGCTCCCGTGAAGGGCAAAGCGACAAAGGAGGACGCCGACAAAAACTGGCATCGCTGGACGGCGAACGACGGGTTTCTCCCCGGCTCCGGCTGGCATCACGTCGCGGTCACTTACACGTTCGGCAAAGGCGCTTCCGTGAAGGGCTACCTTGATGGCGTCGAGGTGAAGGGCAAGTGGGACATGGGCGGCCAGTCCGACGCCGCGCCGGTCGTGGACGACGACGAGGTGTGGATTGGCTCCTCGATGGGTGCGCAGGCGGGCAGCACCTTCAACGGCCTCATCAACGAGGTCGCCATCCACCGCCGCGCGCTCGACTCAAAGACCTTTGCCAGCCGCTTCAATTTCGTGCCGCCCGTCGTGAAGCTCGACCTCTCCAAGCTGCCCAAGGACGCCGTGCGCGTGGAGCTTTTCGAGAACATCGGCACCACGGCGAACTGGAACTTCACCGTCGGCACGCCGGTCGAGACTTACACGGAGCCGGCGTTCGGCTTCGTGGGCCTGCCGCAGAAATACACCGGCCGCGGCGTGCGCGCGGACCGCTCGAACCCGTTCCTGCTCCGCGCGTCCGCGCTGGTGAAGCTGCCGGCGGGCGAGCACAAGTTCCTGCTCCGCTCGCTTCAGGGCGCGAAGCTCCATGTGGACGGCAAGCTCGCCGCGCAGACCAAGTTCATCTCCCCCGGCGGCGGCGGGCACGGAAAAGTCAGCGCCGCGCCGGGCGAAGATTATCCGGCCAACCTGCGCTTTCCGCTGATGGGTCATCAGGAGGGCTGGTTCACCGTGAAGTCCACGGGCAAGGAACAGCTCTTCGTGCTCGACGCCATCATCGGCGGCAAGGGCCTGCGGCCGGAAGTCGGCGAACTCACGGTGAGCTTGGAACTAACGGACAAGCCCGCCGCAACCGCCGTCGCCACCGCCGGCACGGGTGCGCGCTTCCTCCTCCTCGCCCCCGTCGCGCGCTTCCCGCACGACGACCTCACTTGGGAGAGCTA
>CAZQEW010000024.1:0-24340 GCA_964591495.1 uncultured Klebsiella sp. | reverse complement strand
TCCTCCTCGCCCCCGTCGCGCGCTTCCCGCACGACGACCTCACTTGGGAGAGCTATTCCGCCCAGCAGCTCAGCCGCCTCGCCACCACCGACGCCCAGCGCCGTCGCGACGCGAACGCGGCCGAAAACCAGTATTGGGCGCAGCGCCACGAGGCCGTGCGGAAGTTCCTCGCGACCAAACCCGCGCCTGCCGTCCCAACAGCCTCCACCACTGGCGGCAACGCAATTGACCGCTTCCTCGCCGCGAAGCTCGCGTCCGCGAAGGTCCAGCCCGCGCCGCTGACCGACGACGCCACGTTCCTCCGCCGCCTTGCGTTCGACACCGTCGGCGTGCCGCCCACGCCCGAGCAGTTGCGCGCCTTCCTCGCGGACCAGTCGCCGAACAAGCGCGCCGCTGCGATTGACCGCTTCCTCGCCCTGCCCGGCTGGGCCGACAACTGGGTCGGCTACTGGCAGGACGTGCTCGCGGAGAACCCCGGCATCCTCAAGCCCACGCTCAACAACACCGGCCCGTTCCGCTGGTGGATTCACGAGTCTTTCGCCGACAACAAGCCGCTGGACCGCTTCGCCACCGAGCTCATCGCGATGGACGGCAGCGTGTATCACGGCGGCCCGGCGGGCTTCGGCCTCGCCACGCAAAACGACGTGCCGATGGCCGACCGCGCGCAGATTGTTTCCTCGGCCTTCCTCGCGATGAACCTCGCCTGCGCCCGCTGCCACGACGCGCCGTATCACGACTTCAAACAGAAGGAACTCTTCAGCATGGCCGCGATGCTCAAGCGCGACGCGCAGGACGTGCCCAAGAGCAGCTCCATCCCGGACAACGCCAACATCAAGGTCGGCAAGCGCATCCAGGTCACGCTCAAGCCCGGCGAGAAAGTGGCGCCCGAATGGATGTTCGCCTCGCACGGCGCGGCCGGCTCAGCGGACTTCACGCGCAAGGCCGACGACACCCGCGAGCAGCTCGCCGCCTACATCACCTCGCCCGCGAGCGACCGTTTCGCGCAGGTCATCGTCAACCGCGCGTGGAAGCGCTGGCTCGGCGTCGGCTTCATCGAGCCGGTGGACGACTGGGAGAACAAGACCGCGTCGCACCCCGAGCTGCTCGCATGGCTCGCGCGCGAGTTCATGGCGAACGGCTACGACCTCAAGCACCTCGCCCGCCTCGTCTTCAACTCGCAGGCCTACCAGCGCGTCGCCGGCCTGCACACGCCCGCGTCCGACGAGCCGGCGGACCGCCTCTTCGCCTCGCCCGCGCGCCGCCGCCTCGCCGCCGAGCAGATTGTGGACTCGCTCTTCGCCGTGACCGGCAAGCCCATGACCTCCGAGCTGCTCACGCTCGACAACGACGCCAAGAGCGCCGCGAAGGACTTCCTGAACCTCGGTTACGCCTCGCGCGCGTGGCAGTTCACCGGCCTCTCGAACGACCGCGACCGCCCCGCGCTCTCGATGCCCAAGACGCAGGCCATCATTGACGTGCTCCAGATGTTCGGCTGGCGCGAGACCCGGCAAGGCCCGCTCTCCACGCGTGACCACTCGCCGAACGTCCTCCAGCCCGCCGTGCTCGCCAACGGCGACATGGGCAACGGCCGCATCGCCCGCCTCACCGACGATTGCGCCGTGACCGACCTCTGCGTGGAGAACCAGCCGCTGCCCGCGCTTGTGGACGCCGTCTTCGCCCGCGTGCTCTCGCGCCCGCCCACGGCAGCGGAACGCACGAAGTTCGTTGCTTATCTCGAAGCCGGCTTCAAAGAGCGCGTCGTGGACTGCGGCCCGCGCAAGTCCCGCAAGGACTTCGACCACGCCCAACTCCTGAGCTGGACCAACCACCTGAACGCCAAGGCCAGCGAAATCAAATACGCCGTCGAAGAAAAAGCCCGCCTCGGCGACGAGCCGACCCCGCGCCTGAAACGCGACTGGCGCGAGCGCATGGAAGACGTGCTCTGGGCCATGGTGAACTCGCCGGAGTTTGTGTTTGTGCCGTGAATTGAGTTGAACGACTTTTCAGCCATGACAACCGAAACCATCGAACGAGCAGCGATGAAGCTGCCGCCTACGAAACGCCTGCGTCTGGCGGAGAAGCTGATGGACAGCGTGGATGATTTTGCCACACCTGAAATCGCGAAGGCTTGGCAGGCTGAATTGGCCCGGCGCGTCGAGGAAGTGGAGAACGGAACGGACCCTGGAGTTCCCGCCGCCGAGGTCCATGCGGAAGCCCGGAGAAGATTGCGTGAAGCTCGTCGCATATCACCGGCTCGCCATCGTTGAGCTGTTCGCCAGCTCGGCTTACTACGGGGAGGAGTTTCCTGAGAATGGCGAGCGGTTCATCAACGCGGTCGAGCAAGCCATCGAAGATGCGCGCAAGCAGCCGCTCTTCGGTCGGCCCGAGGGCAAAGGCTGCCGAAGTTGGCGCGTGAAGAAGTTTCCGTATCGCGTGATGTATCGGCTCGAGCCGGAAAGGTTCCGGGTCATGGCCGTGGCTGATTTGAGACGCAAGCCGGGATACTGGCTGGAACGGGCGGAATGAACCTGTGAACTTAAGGTCTGAAATCGAAGCAGCGTGGGATGCCGAATTGGCGCGACGTGCCGACCTGATTCACTCAGGCCGTGCCACCGGTGAACCGGCAGAGCAGGTCTTGGTGGAACTTCGGCAGCGCTTTGCACCGGTGAATCACGAAATGTCTCTCATTAGCACCCGGCTTCAGCCGGGTGTAGGCGAGGCCAGAGAGCGAAAACCGTTTCAACGGTTTTCGCGGACGACAAACGGAGATGTCAAACCGTTGAAACGGTTCAGCTCCAGTGCGGACGATGACACCCGGCTGAAGCCGGGTGCTAATGTGATTTGCCCAGCCTGACTTCACCGCAATTTCCATCACACCACTCCTCCACAACTCCCTTTCTCCACTCCACCATGACACCGCCCCTTGAAACCACTTCCCTGAACCGCCGCTCCTTCCTCGCCCACACCGCCGCCGGTGCGGGCGCGCTGGGCCTCGCCGGTTGGCCGGCGTTCGCCGAGGGCGAGAAGAAGACTTACCCCAAGGGCAAGGCCGAGCATTGCATCTTCCTCTGGCTCGGCGGCGGCTGCGCGCACACGGACACTTGGGACCCCAAGCGCCTCGGCGACCCGCAGAAGAAAATCGCCGGCTCCGCCTACCCGGCCATCGACACCGCCATCCGCGGCGTGCAGGTCTGCGAGCATCTCAAGGCCACGGCGAACCTCCTCGACCGCTTCGCGCTCCTGCGCACGGTGAACCACGACATCATTGACGAGCACGCCGCCGCCACGAACTTCGTCCACACCGGCCGTCGCCCGACCGGCACCATCACCTACCCGAGCCTCGGCTCGCTCGTGTCGCACGAGCGCGGCTCGCTGGCGGACGGCATCCCGCCCTACGTCGTCATCGGCTATCCGATGGTCATGCGTGGCCCCGGCTACCTCGGCGCGAAGCACAGCTACGTTTATCTCACCGACACGGAGAAAGGCCCCGCCGGCCTCACGCGTCCCAGCTACGTCAACTCCGCCCGCCAGGCCGACCGCGAGCAGCTCCTCACCGAACTCCGCAAGAGCTACGTGGAGCGCACCAAGGGCGACAAGGTCATCGCCGATTACGACGAGGCGCTGGCCGCCTCCGTCACGCTGGCGAATGGTGACTTCATGAACGCCTTCAAGCTCGACGGCGAGGCGTCGTCGCTGCGGCAGGCCTACGGCGGCGAGTTCGGGCAGCGCTGCATGCTCGCCCGCCGGCTCGTCCAGCGCGGCGTGCGGTTTATCGAAGCCTCCTTCAACCTGAACTTCATCAACGGCACCGGCTGGGACACCCACAACGACGGCCAGCTCAACCAGCACATCCTCATCCAGCAACTCGACCAAGCCGTCGCGACACTGGTGACGGACTTGGAAAAGCAGCGCCTGCTCGACAAGACGCTCATCGTCATCGGCACGGAGTTTGGTCGCCCGCCGGAGTTCGATGGCGGCGGCGGACGTGGTCACCAAGGCAAGACCTTCAGCTGGGTGCTCGCCGGCGGCGGTTTGAAGACCGGCCAGGCCATCGGCGAGACGGACGAGCTGGCGAAGAAGCCCGTTTCCAATCCGATGTCCATCCCCGATGTCCACGCGACCATCTGCTGCGCGTTGGGCATCAACCCCGCCAAGAACCTCTACGACGGCCCGCGCCCCGTGCCCATCACGGACCGCGGCGAGCCGGCGCGGCAGTTGTTCGCTTGAGGTGATGGGGACGTCGTGTCCCCAGGGCAAGGATCGCCAGGGCGGTGGACAAGCGTGTCCGCCTCACGCCCTGCTCAGTGCGCGAAACCCCGGTCGCTCTCCGGCAGCGGCTGGTCCTTCGTCTCCGGCGCGAATGGCAGCACCAGCAGGCCCAGCACGAAGATCGCGCACATGGTCATGGCGGCGGGGCGCATCGGTTCGGGGTGGCTGGCATAGACCTGGGTCTTGAGCAGGCCGAGCACCGGCACGCCGGCGGCCGCGAGGAAGCGCCCGACGTTGTAGCAGAACGAGGTGCCCGTGCTGCGCAGGTGCGTGGGGAACAGCTCCGGCAGGTAGATGGCATACACGGCGAACACGGAGAGCTGGAAGAAGCCCATGATCGGAATCAGCCAGAACGTCTGGCTCGCCTCGCGGTAGAAGTTGAACGCGCAGGCCGTGGCGATGAGCGCGGTGGTGAAGGCGATGGCGAAGGCTTTCTTGCGGCCCAGCTTCGCGGCCACCCAGCTCGCGGTGAGCATCCCGAAGAACGCGCCGATCTGCAGCGTGAGCAGGCCCCAGCTCGCCCATTTGTCCACCAGCGGGCCGATCTCCGCCTTGCTCATGCCCTGCGCCGCGTAGGTCTTGCTCAACACGGTGCGGACCAGCTCCGGCGTGAAGAAGCCGATGCCCCACAGACCGATGACGCCCGAGCACACGAGAAGCATCCCGAGGATGGCATGCTTGCGCCAGCGCGGGTCACGGAACAGCTCCGCGTAGGTGAAGGCGCTGTGCTTGTCGAGCTCGCCGGAATCCTTCATCTGCTGCCAGCGCTCGGGCTCCTTCATGCGCATGCGGATGACGAGGGCAAGGAAGGCGGGAATCGCGCCGATGACGAACATCCAGCGCCAGGAATTGCCAAGCGTGATCACGCCGGTCTTCTCCAAATTCGCCATGCCCATGCCAATGAGCGCGGCGGAGATGTTGCCGAGCGCCGAGAGGGCTTGCAGCGTGCCGAGCGCACCGGACCGGGCCGATGCCGGCATGACCTCCGCCAGCAGCGCCACACCCACGGCGAATTCACCACCCACGCCCAACCCGGTGATGAAGCGGTAAAACGCAAAGTCCCAAAACCCCTGCGACAGCGCGCTCAGGCCCGTGCACAGCGAGTAAATCAGAATCGTGATCATCATCGTCTTCGCGCGACCGATGCGGTCGCCCAGCACGCCGAAGACCAGCCCGCCCGTGGCCCAGCCCGCGAGGAAGACCGAGGTGGCGTAGCCGCCCCAGACCAGCGGGTCCTGGCCGTCCTTGAGCAGCGCCTTCATCGCCGGCCCGCGCGACAGCGTGAAAAGCTGTTGATCCAAGCAATCAAACAGCCAGCCCAGAGCGGCCACGCCGAACACGAACCAATGATAGCCGTTGAGCTGCTTCCACCAGGGGCCGTCTTGGGCCGTGTTTGTCGAACTCATGTGCGATTAAGTTGAGCGTGATGCCGGAAGAACGACTTGCTACCTACACGTAACACCCGGCCCCGCCAAGGCTTATTTCCCTCGCCAGCCCCGGCCACCGCAGATTCAAGGCAGGCAAGCCTCCGCCGGGTGCAGCCGGGTTAAGTCCGTCACCGCCCAGTCCGGCCGGTGCGCGTGCAGCTCATCCAACTTCGAGCCGCCCGTCGCGACAGCGAGGCAGCGCGCACCGATGGCCCGGCCGCACGCGATGTCCAACGGCGTGTCCCCAATGACCAGGATCTCCTCGCCACGCAGCTCGCGGCCGAAACGCCGGCTTGCACGCGTCTTGGCTACGCGGGCGATTTCGTTGCGTTCCTCGTGGTCATCGCCGAAACCGCCGGTGACAAAGGGTTCCCAAAGTCCGTAATGCCGCAGCTTGATCTGGGCTCCGAGGCGGATGTTCCCGGTGAGCAGGCCGAGCACCGGCGGTGATGGCAGTGCGGCAAGTTCCGCGAGCCATCCGTCCACGCCGGGACACGCGCTGCCCTCGAGTTGGCGCAAATGGTGGTCGAGCCAATGGACGTAGCAGTCAAAGAAACGGCGGCAATGCTCGGGCGTGACCGCAACGCCGTGTTGGGTCAGGAACTCCCGCACGAGCCCGGAATCTGTGCGGCCCGCGAAGCGCATCCGCTCCGTGCCGTGGCGCAACCCAAACTCGGTTTCAAAGGCTTGGGCAAACGCCCGCACTCCCGCCCCGCCGGTGTGAAGCAGCGTGCCGTCGATGTCGAAGAGAACCAAGCGGATCATGGGAGGAGCCTACAAATCACGAATCCGCTCGGCAACCGCCAGCCGCCCGGCTCAATTGGGCCGCTTAGCGACGCGCGGCAAGTTTGGCTTTCAGGTCGGCGAGCGTCTTCGCATTCGCCGGGTCGCGGGCGACGTTTCGCCATTCCTCCGGGTCGCGGTCGTGGTCGTAGAGTTCCACGGTGCCGTCGCTCCATTCGATGTAACGCCAGCGATCCGTGCGCAAGCCGAAGCCGCTGATGCCGGGGCCGCGCGTGATGTGCGTGAGCACGGAGTCGTGAAGGGGCTTGGAGGGCTCAGCGAGGAGAGGCTGGAGGCTTTTGCCTTTCACGGTCGCGGGCACGGGCAGGCCGCAGAGTTGGGCGACAGTTGGGTAAATGTCGAGGAACTCGACGAGGCTGCGGCACACGGCGGGTTGAACACCGGGCGCAACCAAGAGGAATGGCGCGCGGCATGAGCGGTCGAACAACGTGTTCTTGTTCCACCAACCGCGCTCACCGAGGTGATAACCGTGGTCGCCAACGAAGATGACCACGGTCTGGTCCCAGAGCTTCAGCCGGTCCATGGCTTCCATCAGGCGGCCCACCTGGGCATCCGTCTGCGTCGCACCAGCATAATAGTGCGTGAGGAAATCCATCCGGTCACGGTCGTCGAACTTGTTGAACGCCTCCTCAAACGCACCGCCGCCGAGCGATTGCTTGAACAGCGGCGTGGCGGCGGCGGGATCGCGGTGAAGCTTGAGCGCACCGGCGGGGAACTGCGCGACGTAGCGCTTGCCCACCACGAAAGGATCGTGCGGCCGGTGAAAGCCCGCGCCGATGAACCAAGGCTTGCCCGCGAGCCGTTGCATCGCGTCGATGGCCTGCTTCGCCGTCTGGCCATCGGATTGATCGTCGTCCGTGCCTTCGAGATCAGCGACTTCGCACCACTTGAGTTGGCCGCCGGTGAGATTGCGGCGCGGGCCCGTGTTGCCGAGCTTGGTCGCGCGAAACATCTTCGCATCGTCCCAGGACTTGCCGGCGTCGAGAAAGCGGTTCTCCGATTGCCCCTCGACGAGGCCGGCGTGATAGATTTTTCCGTAGGAAACCGCCGTCGCGCCGTGCTGCCGGAAGAGCTGCGGCAGGGTGACGATGTCGGGCATTTTCTCACGGAAGAACGTAGCGTTGCCGGTGACGCCGTTTTGCTCCGGGCGCGTGCCGGTGAGCATCGAAGTGCGGCTCGGATTGCAAACGGGATACTGCACGTAGGCGCGATCGAAGCGGATGCCGCGCGCGGCGAGGCGGTCGAGGTTGGGCGTCTTGGCCTGCGTGTCACCGTAGCAGCCCATCGCAGGCCGGAGGTCATCGGCCATGATGAGGAGGACGTTGTAGCGCGGCGCGGCGGCGGGGGAATTCGACGCCAAGACGCAAAACGCGCAAAGGAGCGCAGTAAAAAGTCGGCGTTGCATGGTGCGATTCATCAAAGGGCCGCCTGCTTTTTCTTCTCCTTCTTTGTCTTGGGCGCAGGTTCGCCGGACAGAGGTGCGGCGTAATCGCCTCCCGCGAGGCTTTTTTCGACCGAAGTCTTCCATGCCGCAAGTTCGGCGGACATCTTTGCGACGCGCTCCGGCTGTTGAGCAGCCAAATTGACCGTCTCTTTCGGATCCTTGGAGATGTCGAAGAGCATCACCGGCTCCACCTCGCCGCCGACTGCTCCCTTCTTCCCGCGTGCCCCGCTGGCATCCGTGTGCAGCTTGTAAGGCCAGTCGAGCAGTGCGGCGTGCGCGCCGGGTCGGCTGATTTGGGCGACGAACGGAATGGCCTTGCCACGCGCGTCCAGCTGCCGGTCGAACAGCGGCAGGAGGTTGATGCCATCGAGCGGTTGGATTTGCTTTGCCGCGACCGCGCCGGTGGCCGCGAGGACAGTCTGGTAAATGTCCAAGGTCGAACACGGCAGTTCGCTGACAAAAGGCTTCGGGATCCGCGCGGGCCACTCGACGAGTCCGGGCACGCGCAGGCCGCCTTCCCAGAGCGTGCCTTTCGAGCCGCGCAGGTTGCCGGTGGACTTCGGCCCCGCTGCGCCGCCGTTGTCGCTGCAATACCAGACCAGCGTGTGGTCCGCGACCTTCAGCTCGCGCAGCGCGGCTCGCAGCTTGCCGACGTTGCGGTCAACGCCCGTGAGTTCGCCGTAATAATTCTGATCCTTCTCCGGAAGCTGGGCGTAAGCCGCCTTGTCCGCCGGCAACGCCTCGTGCGGCGTGTGCGGATTACCGAACCACACCACGGTGAAGAACGGTTTGCCCGTGCCCGCCTGCTTGCGGATGAATTTCAGCGCCTCGTCCATCGCGATGTCCGAGCCATCGCCGCGGAACTTCTCCGCCACGCCGTTGCGGCCCAGCACCGGGTCGAGGTCGAAGAAGTTGTCGGCCGAAACCCATTCATCGAAGCCCAGCTTGCCGGGCGAGAGGGGGTCATTCGCGAGAATCGCGCGGCCGGGCGAAGTCTTCGTATCGCGGTCGCCGTTCTTGCCGTTGAGATGCCACTTGCCGAAATGTCCGGTCGCATAGCCCGCGCCTTGCAGGACCTTCGCCACGGTGAGTTCCTGCGCGCGGATGGGCGAGCCGGGACCAAACGTGCCCATGCGGTGCGGATGCCGGCCGGTCATCACGCTCGCGCGCGTGGGCGAGCAGTTGAAGTGTGCGGTGTAGAAGCGGTTCAGGCGCAACCCGGCGGCGGCCATCGCGTCGAGGTGCGGCGTCTTGAGTTCGGGATGGCCGTTGTAGCCGGTGTCGCCCCAGCCCTGGTCATCGGCCATGACCAGCACAATGTTCGGCCGCGCGGGCGCGGCGAGGACGGGAAACGTGCCGACGAGGACCAGCAGGACGGACAGCAGGCGAGGGAGGGAAATTGGCATACGCAGGGACAGACGGCGGCGGGTGGCGGAAAGGTTAAGACATTCGCTCTCCGCGAAGTTCCGCTTCCCGGCGCGGCGCCTCTGGGCTACATCGAACCTCATGCTGACCTCTGAACTCGTGCCCGCGACGGACCAGAACTCCCGCCGCCTCATGGTGGTGTTGCACGGGCTGGGCGACAGCATGGATGGCTACCGCTGGATGCAGGAGGCGATGGACCTGCCGTGGCTGAACTACCTGCTGGTCAATGCGCCGGATGATTACTACGGCGGCTACTCGTGGTTTGAATTTCCCGGTGACCCAGCACCGGGCGTGACGCGGAGCACGCGACTGCTGTTCGAGTTGCTCGACGCGCAGCGGGCGAAGGGATTTCCCCCCGAGCAAACTGTGCTGTTCGGTTTCTCACAGGGCTGCCTGATGACCGTCGAAGTCGGGTTGCGATATCCGCATCTCTTGGCGGCACTGGTGGGCGTGAGCGGTTGGGTGGCGGACCCAGCGGGACTGCTGCGGGCGGCTTCACCTGTGGCGCGGGAGCAACGGCTCCTGCTCACCCACGGCCGCTTCGACCCGCTGCTGCCCATCGCGCCAGTGCGGGAACAAGTCCAACAACTGCGGGCCGCCGGGATGCAGGTCGAATGGCGCGAGTTCGCCAAGGAACACACCATCGCGGGCGAGGCGGAACTGCGCGTCATCCGCGACTTCGTGCGCGAAGCCTTCGCGAAATGACGGTTACTTCGCCGCCAGCGGTTTCTCGACCTCCCAAACTTTCACGTCCGCGATGCTCACCGACTCGCCGCGCGTGACGAAGCGGTAGCCGGTCTTGTCCACGTCGAGTTCGGGATGGCTGCCTTCGAGCTTCGCCCCGTTGTCGGCCCGCACAAAGACCTTCGCGCCCTGGATTTCCACCAGCACCGTGTGCCATTTGCCGGCCTCGAACTTCCCCGCCGTCTTGCCGAGCGCGACGACCTTCGACGCCGGGTCTTTCTTGTCTTTGTCCTTGTTCAACGTCAGGCCGTTCTCGGCGATGCCGATGCGGAAGAGATGTCCCTTCGCGTGATTCCAGCTCACGTTAAAACCCTTCGCGCCATCAAGCCGGAAGGAAAAGCGCAGGATGGAATCGCGGTTCGGCTGGCCGAGCGTGAGCACGGCGGCGTGCTCGTCCGACGCCTTCTCCTTGCCGACCAGCACGCCCTCGCGCACCTGCCAGTCGCCCTTGTTCAACGTCCAAGCCTTGCCCAAGGCCGGCGCGGCGAAGGTCTCGTCCACCACCGGTTTGCCGGCGCGCGTGTGCAGCGGCTTGAGGTCGGCGTTCTTCTCCGCGAAGCAGAGCGTGGTGAAAGCGGCGAGCAGGGCGAACGTGGAGAACAGGCGGCGGTTCATGATTTGATTACTGGTTTGGAGACGGCGCATCCAAGCCAAAGGTTGCCTGGGTGAGCTCTGCTTACTTGGCATCCTTCCTTTTACCCTTCTTGGTTGGCGCGCCGGGCTCGGGGCCGTCGTTGTCGGCTTTGCCACCGCCCCAGAGTGGTTTCACGTTGGCGGTGTTCCAAGTGTTCCAGAGGGCTTGCAGCTCCTTCACCTTGTCCGGCTGCGCGGCGGCAAGGTCTTTGGTTTCGCCGAGGTCGTCGCGGAGGTTGTAGAGCTTCACTGGTGAAGTGCCGGCTTTGCGTCCGGCCGCGACACCGTCGGCGGTGGTGTCATAGCGGACGAGCTTGAAGTCGCCGGCGCGCACGGCCATCTGGTCGCCGAAGCGCCAGTAAAGCGCGTCGTGCGGCGCGCCGGCCTTTTCGCCGGTGAGGAAGGGCAGGAGGTTTACGCCGTCGAGGTTCGGAGTCCCGGCTTTAGCCGGTTCCGCCGAGCCGCCTGAAGGCGGGACTCCCAACTTCACGCCGGCGGCGGCGAGCGCGGTGGCAGTGAGGTCGAGCTGGATTGCGGGTTGTGCGAAGACGCCGGGCTTGAGCTTCGCCGGCCACGCCACGATGAAGGGCACGCGCACGCCGCCCTCGAGCGTGGTGCGCTTGGAGCCGCGCAAGGGCAGGTTCACCGAGCCGTTGACCGTGACGCCCTGCATGGTCGGTCCGCCGTTGTCGCTGATGAAGCAGATGAGGGTGTTCTGCTCCTGGCCGGTCTCCGTGAGCTTGGCGCGCACGCGGCCGATGGCGTCGTCCATCGCGAGCATCATGGCGGCGTAGGTGCGCCGGGTCTTGTCGGCGATGTTCGGGAATTTCGCAAGGCGGTCGTCGGTGGCGTGCATCGGCGTGTGGACGGCGTTGAAGGCGAGGTAGAGAAACCACGGCTTGTCCTTGCGCCGCTCGACGAACGCAGCCGCCTCGCGCCCGAAAGCGTCGGTAGTGTAATCGAGCTCCTTCACCGACTCAGTGCCGCGCAGGATGCCGGCGGAGGCGAAGTAGCTGTGCGCACCGCCGAGGAAGCCGAAGAACTCGTCGAAGCCGCGCTTCTGCGGCTGCATTTCCGGCGTGCTGCCGAGGTGCCACTTGCCGACAAGCCCCGTGGCGTAGCCGGCGGCCTTGAGGCGGTCGGCGATGGTCTTCTCGGTGAGCGGGAGGCCGGCATTCGGCGCACCGGGATTGAACTCGTGCCCAAAGCGGTTCTGGTAGCGCCCCGTGAGCAACCCCGCGCGCGTGGGCGAGCAATAGGGCCCACTGACGTAGCCGCTGGTGAAACGCACACCCGCCGCAGCGAGTGCGTCGAGCTGCGGCGTGGGGATGTCCTTGCAGCCGTGGAAGCCCACATCCGCGTAGCCCATGTCATCGCCGACGATGAAGAGAATGTTGGGTTTGCGCTCGGCGGCAGAGAGGAATGAAACCAACCCGAGCAGACCGATGACGAGCAACAGACGGCGGAGAATAGGCAGCATGGTAGCGGGACAGACGGCGGTGAGCCGGGAAAAGGTTAACCCGAATCCGGAGGAATCTTTTGCGAGCGAGCAGGCGCCACCGGTCGACTTTGCTGAGCACGTTGCTTGCGAAAGAGGACTGACGCGCGGGCCGGAACTCGTTAGCGTCCCGCCATGAACCTGCTGGAAGTCCGCAACTTGAAGGTCCACTTCCCGGTCAAGCACGGGGTCTTCAGCCGCGTCAACGCGTGGGTGAAGGCCGTGGATGACGTGAGCCTCACCGTCGCGCCGGGCGAGACCGTCGGCCTCGTGGGCGAGAGCGGCTGCGGCAAGACCACCTTGGGCCGCGCCATCATCCGCCTGCTGGAGCCAACCGGCGGCAGCGTCACCTTCGAGGGCGAGGACATCACTAAGCTCGAGGGCGCGGCGTTGCGCGAGCGGCGGCGGCGCTTCCAGATGATTTTTCAGGACCCCGTCGGCTCACTGAACCCGCGCATGACGGTCGGGCAGATCATCGGCGAGGCGCTGGACATCCACCACCTCGCGGCGGACGAGCAGGCGCGCGAGGCGCGCATCGGGCAGTTGCTGAAGGACGTAGGCTTGAACCCGCAGCATGCGCAGCGTTACCCGCACGAGTTCAGCGGCGGGCAACGGCAGCGCATCGGCATCGCCCGTGCGCTCGCGGTGGAGCCGAAGCTGATCGTCTGCGACGAACCGGTCAGCGCGCTCGACGTGTCCGTGCAGGCGCAGATCATCAACCTCCTGCAAGACCTCCAGCGCGAGCACGGGCTGGCCTACCTCTTTATCGCGCATGACCTTGCGGTGGTGGAGCACATCAGCCACCGCGTCGTCGTGATGTATCTTGGCAAGATCGTCGAGACCGCCGCGTCCAAGGCCGTCGTCACGCAGCCCAAGCATCCCTACACGCAGGCCCTGCTCTCCGCCGTGCCGGTCGTGGACCCGGACTCGAAGCGCCAGCGCATCGTCCTGCCCGGCGACGTGCCCTCGCCCATCAACCCGCCCAGTGGCTGTCCCTTCCACCCGCGCTGCCCCGTGGCCGAGGCGCGGTGCAAGACGGAAGTGCCAGCATTGCGCGAGGTTTCGCCTGGGCATTTCGCGGCATGCCATCTGGCGAAGTGATTGGGCAAGCCGGTCCGGTCATCCGCTTTCGGTGTTCAGTCAGGCCGCCGCGTTCGTAACGATCCAGCGACTACTGAAACTGATTACTTCCCCCGCCCAACTGCGTCGAACTCGCTCCATGTTGCGACCGGTCCAACTCTTATGCTGCGCCGCGCTGCTCTGGCAGGCGGTCCCGGGGCCGGCCGCGCCGTCCTTCCGCGAGGACATCATCCCGCTGCTCACGCGCGCGGGCTGCAATCAGGGCGCGTGCCACGGCAAGCTCGCCGGGCAAAACGGCTTCAAGCTCTCCCTGCGCGGCTTCGCGCCGGAGGAGGACTTCGACCATCTGACACGCGAAGGCCGCGGACGCCGCCTCAACTTCGCGCAACCGGATGCCAGTCTCCTGCTCACCAAGTCGCTCAACACCGAGGCCCACGAAGGCGGCGCGCGGTTCGCCGTCGGCTCGCGCGAGCACACGCTGCTGCGCGACTGGATTCTCGCCGGCGCACCGGGTCCGGTGACAAACGAAGCGCGCGTCACATCTCTGCGCGTCGCGGTCGCGAAGCCCGCCCTCAAGCCGGGCGACAAAGCCACGCTCGCCGCCCGCGCCACTTACACCGACGGCCGCGAGCGGGACGTGACGTGGCTCGCGCAGTTCTTCTCGAACGACGAGTCCACCGTGAAGGTCACGCCCGAGGGCGTCGCCACGGCGGTGCGCGCGGGCGAGACGGCAGTGCGGGTGCATTTCCAGGGGCTGGTCGAGGTCGTGCCTTTCACGATGGCTTACGACAACAAGGTGAAAGCCACCGACTTTGCCGCGCGGCACAACGCAGTGGATGACGCGGTCTTCAAGAAACTCCAGGCGCTCCGCCTCCCGCCCGCGCCCTTGTGCGACGATGCGACGTTTTGCCGGCGCGTCCACCTCGATTTGACCGGCGCGCTGCCGGGTGCGGAGGTCGCGGCGGCGTTCGCGCAAGACCCTTCGCCCGACAAACGCAAGCGGCTCGTGGACAAACTCATCGGCTCGCCGCGGTTTGTGGATTACTGGACCTTGCAGCTCGCGGACCTGCTCCAGAACCGCAAGGAGCGCGACCACGACGTGCGCGGCGCGAAGGGCGTGCGCGCCTTCCACACCTGGCTGCGCGCGCAGGTGGCCGCGAACCGCCCGTGGGACGCACTCGCGCGCGACGTGCTCACGGCGCGCGGCCCGGTCGCGGAGACGCCGGCGGTGGGCTACTTCATTTACAACGTCGGCGAGAAGCGGCAGTCCGAGCAGTCGGACCTGCCGGACTCCGTGGCGCAGGCGTTCCTCGGCACGCGCATTGGCTGCGCCCGCTGCCACAACCACCCGCTGGAACGCTACACGCAGGATGACTTCTACCACTTCGCCGCGTTCTTCGCGCGCGTGTCGCTGGACCGCAAGGAGCCGGTGGACGGCGTGACGCAGCTGCTCGTCGCGACCGAGCGCGAGACGCAGATGCAGCGCGAGTTGAAGCAGGCGGAGGAAAAAGTCGTGAAAGCCAAGGAAGCCGCCGCCGCGCCCGGCCTGGAGCCGAAGGAAGCCGAGAAGCGTGCGAAGGAAGTGACCGCTGCCGAGAAACGCGTCGCCGACCTGACCAAGCAGCTCGACGCCGCCCGCGCCAAGCCGCCCGCCGTGCAGCAGCCGCGCACGCGCCAGATGATGGCCGCGCGCCCGCTGGACCGCCGCGAGCTCGCGCTGCCCGAGGGCGCGGACCCGCGCGAGACCTTCACGAGTTGGCTCACCGCGCCGGACAATCCGTTCTTCGCCGCCGCGATGGTCAACCGCGTGTGGCGGCACTTCATGGGCGTGGGTCTGGTTGAGCCCGTCGATGACCTGCGCGATAGCAACCCACCGTCGAACCCCGAGCTGTGGGCGCTGCTCAAGCGCGAGTTTGCCGCCGGCCACGACCTGCGGAAGCTGATGCGGCTCATCGTCACCTCGCGCGCCTACCAGCTCAGTGCGGACACCACGAAGGCGAACGCCGCTGACCAGCGCTTCCACTCGCACTTCTACGCGCGGCGGCTGCCCGCCGAGGTGCTGCTCGACGCCGTGAGCGACGTGACCGCCGTGCCGGAGAGCTTCGCCGGTTATCCTGCCGGCCTGCGCGCGGTGCAGCTTCCCGACCCGACGGTGAACAGCTATTTCCTCACGCTCTTCGGCCGGAGCGACCGCGTGTCCGCCTGCGCCTGCGAGCGTAGCGGTGACGTGACGCTCCCGCAGCTCCTCCACCTCAACAACGGCGAGGACGTGCTCAGGAAAATCAAATCCCCCGACGGCCGCCTCGCGCAGCTGCTGAAGCAGTTCCCCGACGACGCGGCGCTCACCGGGCAACTCTACCTCCTCACGCTCGGGCGCCAGCCCACGCCCGCCGAACGCGAAGCCGTCTCGCGCCAGCAAAGCGCCGCCGACACGCGCGAAGCCTTTTTCGCCGACCTGTTCTGGGCCTTGCTGAACACGAAGGAGTTCGCCTTTAATCATTGAGCCACGCCGCCATGCTCGACATCCGCCTCAACCCGCATCCGCACCGCTTCTGCAACGGCTGGGCGCGTCGGGACTTCCTCCGCGTCGGCGCGCTCGCGCCGCTGGGCCTCGCGTTGCCGTCACTGCTTGCGGCGGAAAAATCCGCCGGCACGGACAAGAAGGCCCGCGCCAAGTCCGTCGTGCTCGTCTTCCTCGGCGGCGGCCTGTCCCACCACGACAGCTTCGACCTGAAGCCTGACGCGCCGTCGGAGATTCGCGGCAAGTATTCCGAGATTCCCACCAACGTCCCCGGCCTGCACATCGGCGAGCTGTTGCCGAAGATGGCCAAGACGATGGACAAGCTCACGCTCGTCCGGTCCGGCGCGCACAACAACGACCACCACGAGACCGCCACGAACTGGGTGCTCTCGGGCCGCTTCGGTTCGGCTTTCGGCGATTACCCGGCGATGGGCGCGGTGGTCGCGGAGCGCACGGGGTTCCGGGGCGTGATGCCGCCTTACGTGGCCGTGCCGCGCAACCCGTCGTTCACTTGGGAGCTGGGCAAGAGCGCGTTCCTCGGTGGCCGTTGCGAGTCCTTCAAGGCCGGCGACCCAAACGCGGAGAATTTCAAGGTGCGCGACCTCTCTTTGCCCGCCGACGTGAAGCGCGAGAACGTTGAGCGCCGCAAGTCACTCCTCGCCGCCGTGGACAATCTGGCCAAGCGCATCGAAGGCAACGACCAGCTCGCGACCTACGGCGAGTTCCAGCAGCGCGCCGCCGAGATGGTGCTCTCGCGCGAGGCGCAGAATGCCTTCGACCTTGAGCAGGAGACGAGCAAGCTCCGCGACGACTACGGGCGGAACACCTTTGGTCAAAGCGCGCTGCTCGCGCGCCGGCTCGTGCAGCACGGCGTGCGCTTCGTGACCGTGAACTACGGCGGCTGGGACCATCATGCGAAGATCTTTCCCGGCCTCGAAAAGAAGCTGCCCGAGTTCGACCAAGGCTTCGCGACCTTCATCCACGACATGGACGCGCACGGCCTGCTGAAGGACACGCTGGTCGTGTGCATGGGCGAGTTCGGGCGCACGCCGAAGATCAACAAGGACGCCGGGCGCGATCACTGGGGTCCGGCGGCGAGCCTGCTCTTTGCGGGCGCGGGCGTCGCGCGCGGCAAGGTCGTGGGCGCGACCGACCGGACCGGCGCGTTCGTGAATGACTCGCCCGTAAAGCCCGCCGATGTGGCCTACACCATCTACGACAGCCTTGGCCTCGACCCGCGCGGCGAAGTCCACACGCCGGACGGAAGGCCGGTGGGCATTCTCGACGAGGGTCGGCTGGTGACGGAGTTGTTTGGTTGAACCTTCGGCTCCATCAGCACGCGGAGAACCATGAGCAACCAGAAATTGATTCCTATCCTCGTTGGATTTGCGGTTGTCGTTTGTGCTCTGACCATTGGCTTCTTCGCTCTACTGACTGATGCACCTTGGGACAGGCGCGAAGTCCAGTTTGCTTTCGACACATCCAGAACTGCTTTCCGGGACGACCGACTAGCAATTGAGTTGGCGAACAACGCCATGCAGCAGTTAGGCAAGAATCCACAGGAGTATCGGTTGGCGGAATTCTCCGAGGGCCGCCTCTGCGGCAGAAGCACGAATTACCCTGATAGGGCTCACCTGCTCTACATCGCCACCAACCGAGCTGAGGGCTGGTCAGTGCGGCTTGAACACCGCAACCAAAAGACCCACGTCTCCATCGCGCCCACCAAGTGAGTATTCGAGGATACCGAATTCGCAACAAACTCACTCAGAAAATGGCGGCATGCTGTTCCATCAGGCGCTTCACCGGCATGCTCATTTGGCTCGCTGTGTCAGCTCCTTTTCTCTCAATCACCCAAGACAAGAAAGCCGAGGACAAATCCCCCAAAGTCATCGTCGCCATTCCGCTCGGCATGGTCGCAGGCAAGACCAACACGGTGGAAATTCGCGGCCTGAACCTCGACACCGCCAAGGCGCTGCACTTCACCGAAACCGTCGTGCAAGGCAAGGTTACCTCGCAGGGCAAGGCCGAGGTTCCGCAGAACCAGAAGAAGGAGCGGTTCGGCGACACGCAGGCGAAGGCCGATATTTTTGTGCCCGCCGACTTCAAGGGGGACGAGGCCGCCTTCACATTGGAGACACCCGACGGCAAATCCGCGCCCGCGAAGCTCGTCGTGCTGCGCCCCGGCGCGTTCGCCGAGGAGAACGAGGACAACGGCGGGTTCGCCAAGCCGCAGCCCATCACGCTCCCGGCCACCATGCGCGGGCGCATCCAAGCCGCGCAGGACGTGGACGTGTTCGCATTCGAGGGCAAGGCCGGCCAGCGCGTGTTGGCGGAAATCCTCGCCGCCCGCCTCGGCTCCCCGCTCGACGCCACGCTCACGCTCTGGAACAGCAGCAACACGCTGCTCGCCTCCGCCGACGATTCCCCCGGCGACCGCGACCCGCGCCTCGACTTCATCCTGCCCGCCGCCGGCCGTTACTTCCTCGTGGTGCAGGACGCGCACGATCAGGGCAGTGCGGCGCATGGCTACTTGCTACGGCTGCGTTGACCGGCCCAAACTGCGCCTGTGAAGCGCCCTTCCCGCCCATGGCTCTGGCTGGCTGCCGCCGTCGTGCTGGCGGATGCGTCCGTGTTGGGCTGGTTCCTCTACGTGCGCTGGCGTGAGCACAGCCAGGACACGGTCATCCGCGCCGCCGCCGCGCGTTACGGCGTGGACGGCGCGCTGGTGAAGGCGGTCGTGTGGCGCGAGAGCTGGTTCGACCCGGCGGCGCGCGGCAAGGCGGGCGAAATCGGCCTGATGCAAATCCGCGAGCCGGCCGCCCGCGAATGGGCCGAGGCCGAGCGCATCACCGGCTTCCACCACGAACACATCCTCGACCCCGGCTCGAACACGCTGGCCGGCGCATGGTATCTCGCGAAACTGCTCCGCCGCTATCCGCACACCGACGACCCCGTGCCCTACGCACTCGGCGACTACAACGCAGGGCGCGGCAACGTGCTGAAGTGGAATCAAGGCGCGGCGGCCACAAACAGCCAGCAATTCCTCACGCAAATGACCTTCCCCGGCACACGCCGTTACATTGAAGAGGTCAAGCGGCGGCGCGAAAAATATCGGGGAGAATTTCTCAATTAGCAGCCGACGTGAGGAGGCTTTCACGTGGGCTGCCGGAAAGGGAAAACCCGGCCGCAGGGGGACAGAGAAGCGCGACCGGGTGCCGGGCTGGCCGCCCAGCAAGGCTCGCCCGCTCAATGGCGGGCGACAATTCCCTCTTCCAGCCAGCCGAGGCGGCCGGAGAGAACGCCCTGCGCCAGCTTGTAGCCGGCACGGTCGGCGTTGTGGCGCAGGCCGGCGAAGTGCCGCGCGATGCGCAGCCGCGACTGCTGGCAAAAACATTCCACGAGCTGGAGCAGTGATTCTTTCTCCTCAAGGCTCTTGGCCTCTTTCAACTTCGCCTCGGCGCGCGCGCAGGTCGCGGTGAGCGCGAAGAGTTCCGTGCCGATGTCCACGAAGCGGCCGAGCAGGACCTGCTGCTTCTCGAGCTTCGGGCCGTTGAGCACCATCGCGTGATAGAGCGAGCGGGCGAGGCGCTTGGCAGTGCGGCGGGCGAACTTGAGATGCTTCGCCAGCGGTGCGCGGGCGGCCACGGAGCCGAAGGACGGCAGCCATTGCTGCGGATACCAACTGGCGTAGAAGAGCCCGGCTCCGACGGCCGCCTTCGCGCGGACGCCGAGCGGCAACTGCGCGTTCAGCACGGCCCCGGCGACTTTCAGGTGCGGGTCCAGCGCCTCGCGGGCAATGAAGAGCCGCATGATTTCGCTGCTGCCCTCAAAGATGGTGTTGATGCGGCAGTCCCGCAGGAAGCGCTCGACGGCGATGGGTTCCTCGCCGCGTTCCTTCAGCGACTGCGCGGTCTCGTAGCCGCGCCCGCCGCGGATCTGCATCGTGTCGTCCACGATTTCCCACGCGCGCTCGCTGCCCCAGAGCTTGCACATCGCGGCTTCGAGGCGGATGTCGGCCTTCTTGTCGCGGTCCACGAGGCTCGCGGTGTAGAGCGTCATCGCCTCCATCGCGAAGATGTTCGCGGCCATGCGCCCGAGCTTATCGGCGATGGCAGCGTGCTTGCCGATGGGCGCGCCCCACTGCACACGCTCGGCAGACCACTTGCGCGAGACTTCCAGACAACGTTTCGCAAGGCCCGTGCAAGCGGCGGGCAACGTGAGCCGGCCCGTGTTCAACGTGGACAGCGCGACCTTCAGGCCCTTGCCCTCGCCGAGAATGATGTTCGCGCGCGGCACCTTCACGTCGGTGAAGCGCACGACGCCGTTGTAGAGCGCGCGCAGGCCCATGAAACGGCAGCGGTGCGCGATTTCGATGCCCGGCGTGTCCATGTCCACGATGAACGCCGTGACCTGCTTGCGTTCCTTGCCGTTCACGAGCTTCGGCGGCGTCTGCGCCATCACGACAAGCACACCGGCCTTCAGCCCGTTTGTGCACCAGAGTTTCTCGCCGTTGATGACGAAGTGCTGGCCATCGGCGGTCGGCTCGGCGCGGGTCTGGAGCGTTGCGGGGTCGGAGCCGACGCCCGGCTCGGTGAGCGCGAAGGCAGAAATCTCGCCCTTCGCACAACGCGGCAACCACTTCGCCTTCTGCTCGTCGGTGCCGAAGAGAATGAGCGGCTGCGGCACACCGATGCTTTGGTGCGCGGAGACGAGCGCGGCGAGGTTGCCACAGTAACTGCCGAGCAACACCGCCGCGCGGCAGTAATTGGTTTGCGACAGCCCGAGTCCGCCGAGCTGCGGCGAAATCTTGATGCCGAACGCGCCCAACTTCGCGAGGCCTTCGATGACCTCGTCGGGAATCTCGCCGGTGCGGTCAATCTCGTCGGGGTCCACGTGGGCGCGGAGGAAGGCGTCGAGCCGCGCGAGGAAGGCATCGCCCTGGTCGCGGTCCTCGTGCGACTGCATCGGATACGGCAGCAGACGGTCCAGCTCGTAGCGGCCCATGAAGAGGTTTGCGGCGAAGCTGCCCTTCTCGGACGCGGCATCGCGGGCGGACTCGGTCATCTCCAGCGCGGCGCGCTGGCCAGCGTTCATCTTCGAGGTGTCAATCACCTGCGCGGCGTCGTCAGGCGGGGGTGTGGGACGTGTTTCCATGGTGGGTGGTTCGAGTGTTTTCATAGCAGCACTCCTTTCTCGGGGTAGAGTTTTCCGTCCTTCGCAGCCAAATCTTTCAGCAGCGCGCACGGGGCGAAGCGTTCCTCGCCTTCGTCCACCAGCTCGTTCATCGCACGCAAGACGTTCGCCACGCCCAGCGTGTCCGCGTGGCGCAGCGGGCCGCCACGGAACGGCGCGAAGCCCGCGCCCATAATCATCGCGAAGTCCACGTCCTCCGGCCCGCTCACAATGCCTTCCTCCACACAGCGCGCGGCCTCATTGACCATCAGCAGCACCATGCGGAGTTCAAGGTCCACGCGGTCGAGGTTCGCGGCGGAGTCGTCTTTCACGAAGCGCTCGGCGGACTCGCCCACGGTGGCTTCCTTGCCTTTGTGCAGATAAAATCCTTCGCCCGACTTCCGCCCGAGATGACCGCCCTTCACGAGCTTGCCGAGAACTTCCGGCACGGCCATGCGCCGGTGATAATGACTCGCGAGCGTCTCGGCCACGTGCAGGGAAACGTCCGTGCCGACTTCATCCACGAGGCGCAGCGGGCCCATCGGCATCCCGAAGTCGAGCATCGCCTCGTCCAGTTCGGCGACCTCTGCGCCGGCCTCGAAGAGCCGCGCCGCCTCGACGAGATAGGGCATCAGCACGCGGTTCACGACGAAACCAGGGCTGTCCTTCACGAGCACGGGAAGCTTGCCCATCGCTTGCACGAACTTCAGCGCGCGCCGCACGACCTCCGCGTCCGTGCGCGGCGTGTGGATGACCTCGACGAGCTGCATCCGATGCACCGGATTGAAGAAGTGGATACCCACGACGCGCTCGCTCGCGCAGAGGCTGTCGGCCAGCTCGGTGACGGAGAGCGCGGACGTATTCGTGGCGAGAATCGTGTCCGGCCCGGCGAGTTGCTCCAGCTTGCGGAAGATGTCCTTCTTCAAGTCCATCTTCTCCACGGCTGCCTCGATGATGACATCGGCGCGCCGGAGTGAGGGCAGCTCGACGACCGGAGAAATCCTGTCCATCGCCGCGCGCGCCTCGACGGGCGTGAACGTGCGGCGCTTGGTGCCGTCGGCGAACAGCTTGGCGATGGTGCCCATGCCGCGACCAACGGCGTCGGCGTTGATCTCGCGCAGCAGCACGGATAAGCCGCGCGCCGCGAGCCAGTGGGCGATGCCTGCGCCCATCACGCCTGCACCAATGACCGCGGCACGCTCGACGCAGCGGGGCGCGGCTGCATCTTTGCGTTCAGTTCCAAAGCCCAGCTTCTTCGCCCGCTCCTGGAGGAAGAACACGCGAATCAAGTTCTTCGCCGCCTCAGTCTGCGCGAGCTGGCAAATCGCGTCGGCCTCCAGCTTCAACGCGCGTTCCTCCGAACGGCCCACGCCGAGCGTCACGACTTCGAGCGCCTTCAGCACGGCTGGGTAATGGCCGCGTGACTTCTTGAAGAGCTTCGGCTGCGTGAGCATGGAAATCAGGTTGCCCGCGACGACGTTGTTCGTGGCCTTCACCGCGAAGGGCACGGCGCGATGCGGCTTGCGCCCAGCCTTCGCGACCTTCGCCAGCGCGGCGGCGAGCAAGCTCTCGCGCGGCACGAGGTCGTCCACGAGGCCGAGCTTGAGCGCTTGCTTCGCGACGACTGTCTTGCCGGCGAGGATGAGGTCGAGTGCCTTGGGCAGGCCGATGAGGCGCGGGAGCCGCGTGCTGCCGCCCCACGCGGGCAGGATGCCGAGCTGCACTTCGGGCAGGCCGAGCTTCGTGGCCTTGTCTGGCGTGGCGAAACGGAAGTCGCACGCAAGGCAGACCTCGAAGCCGCCACCGAGCGCCGCGCCGTGAATCGCGGCGGCGGTCGGCAGTGGCAGCGCGGCGAGCCGACTGAAGACGCGCTGGCCAAACTCGACCATCTCGCGCAGCGCGTTCATCGGTGCGGTGGAGAGCGAGTGCAGGTCGGCGCCCGCGATGAAGATGGCGGGCTTCGCGCTGGTGAGCACGACGCCGCGTAGGGTGGAGTCGCGTTCGATGGCGTCGAGGCGGTCGTTGAGTTCCTCCAGCGTGGCGCGGTCGAAGATGTTCACGGCGGAGTCGGGCCGGTCGAAGATGAGCACAGCGATGGCGTCGGCCGTGACTTCGCGGCGGACGTTCCTGAACTCGCGCGGGGTGGGGGCAGGCGATGGCTGGGGTGCGTTCATCACGGGAATGGCGAGTTGAGTTGGGGGAGGCAAAGTCGCGGTGCTCATGGGGCGTCCTCCGATGGTTGAGTGAGTGTGGGCGGTAGCCCGTGCCGGCGGTTTGCAACCGCCGTCTGCGGCATCCGATTCCAAGCACAGGCATTGAGTTGTCCACGCGCTGGACGGCGATTGCAAATCGCCGGCACGGCGTTTGGTTGCAGTCGCGCGCTCATAACGCCTCCAGCCAGATGGCTGCGCCTTGGCCGCCGCCGACGCAGACGGAGACCAACGCGCGCTTCAGGTTTTGCCGCTTCAATTCCTTCAGGCTCGTCAGCACGAGCCGAGCACCGGTTGCGCCGACCGGATGACCGAGTGCGATGGCACCGCCGTTGACGTTGAGTCGGTCGCGGCGGATTTCCCCGACGGGATAGGCACGGCCCAGCATCTTCTTCGCGAACTTCTCGGACTCGCAGCACTTCAGCACCGCGAGCGTCTGCGCGGCGAAGGCCTCGTTGATTTCAACAAGGTCGGCATAGCCCACGGCGAGGCCGGTCTTCTCCTCGGCCTTCGCGATGGCGAACACGGGGCCGAGGCCCATGCGCGAAGGCTCGCAGCCGGCGTAGGCGTAGCCGAGCAACGCACCGATGGGCGTGAAACCCAGCTCGGCAGCGCGCTCTTCGGTCATCACAAGCAACGCGACCGCGCCGTCGGTGATTTGCGAGGCGTTACCAGCGGTGACGGTGCCGTGGCGGCGGTCGAAGAC
Organism: uncultured Klebsiella sp.; assembly: GCA_964591495.1. Taxonomy (GTDB): domain Bacteria; phylum Verrucomicrobiota; class Verrucomicrobiia; order Limisphaerales; family SXTU01; genus SXTU01. The sequence goes on along the minus strand of CAZQEW010000024.1, from coordinate 407 downwards.
GGGGCGGAGCTTGGCGAGCGCTTCCATCGTTTGCGATTCGCGGACGCCGTTGTCGGCGGTGACGGGCTTGGTGCTTTTGCCCGAGGCCAGCGTGGGGAAAACGGGGCAAATTTCCTCGGCCAGCTTGCTCTTCGCGGCGGCGGCGCGTTTGTGGGATTCGAGGGCGAAGGCGTCTTGCTCCTCGCGCGTGAGGCCGGACTCGCGGGCAAGTAGCTCGGCGGTGTCGCCCATGCCCATGCCGCAGACGGGGTCGGTGAGGCCGAGTTGGAGGGTGATGCGCGGGTTGAAGTCGGCGAGGCGGAACGCGGCGAGCGCGGCGGCTTTCTCGCCAAAGGATTTTGCGCGGCCGAGCTTCGCGAATTTTTCCGCCGCCGTTTTGGTGTAGAGCAACGGGTAGTTGCTCATGC
>CAZQEW010000023.1:30934-46562 GCA_964591495.1 uncultured Klebsiella sp. | reverse complement strand
GCCCGTGCCCTTGAGTTCTGCCGCTGCTCGCGACAGTTCCTTCTGAATCCATGCCGTCACCGGCTCCACCTCCGCCGGCTTCGGATGCGACTTCGCCTCCTCCGGCGGCATCTCTCCGAGGTGCAGATTATCCAGCACGAGCTGCCAGTTCTCCGCATCGGCGGCAGTCGCGGAGATTTTCAGCTCATCGACGCGAAAGTCGCCCTTCTGCTTCTTCGGCCCGTGGCAGTCGATGCAGTAGGTCTGCATGAAGCCGCTTACCGGAGCGGGCACCGCTGCATCTGCGAAGGACGCGATTAAAAGGGCAAAGGCCAGAATTCTCATGACACGGCGTTTCATCATTTGGTGCTTTCGAGGGCGGCCTTCAAAGGCGCGGCAAGTTCAGGGGGAGCCTGTTTGGCGAGGTTTGCTGCGATGAACTTGTGACGCTTGACGATCTCAGCTGGCGGCAAGGTGATGACTTTAGCCTGCGGATGATCCACTTGGAGTTTCGCCAAGTCATCGGCGCTGGCGAGACTCATGCTGAGGTCGATTTCGGTGAGTTTGCCCTTCAAGGGAGCTAGCAGCGCGAGACCACCGGCATAGGTCACATAGCACTCCTTGAAACCGACCCGCGTGAGGTTCGGAATCTTCGCGATGGCTCCCAAGGCCTTCTCAGTGACGCTCGGCTTGGCCATCTCACTGATGGAAAAACTCGTCAGCCCCGGATGCCCGGCAAAAAATGCGATGCCTGCCTCGGTGGCCTGCGAGTGCGCGACACCGAAGCTGCGCAGCGATTTGATTTTCGCGCACTGCTCCATGCCCTTGTCGGAAAAGCTGAGGCCGATCTTGATGTCGGCGAGCTTCGAGTCCGTAAGCGCATCGAAGCCGCTGCCATCGAACTCCACGATGCGCGGGTCTTTGCCGACGAAGCCATTGTGGTCCATGCGGATGATGCGCAGCTCCGGCAGCGCCTTGAATGACCGCAACGTGCTGTTGCGCAGCCACGGACCATTCCCCGTGATGGCGAGCACATGACCCACCTTGTCATGCGTGACGGTGAAGGCGACGGCGTCCCGCTGTTTGGACTGAACGGTCACCGAAGCGATGTCATTCTTCGCCACGCCGAGGCTGACGAGCGTGTCCGCCGCGCCCCTGGCCGAAAACCCCGGCTTTGACGCGAGGACGACTTCAACGCCCTCCGTGACCGCGATGGCCTGGATGACTTTCGCTTCGGCGGGATTCAGCGGGAATTCGACGGCGTGGACGCGAGCGATAGTTGCGATGGCAAGCAGGGCTCGCATCAGGACGGTGAGGGTTCGGTTCATACAGCGGATGATTTGGTTCAGAGGCGAAACACGAACTCATTCGCGGCAAGCAGACTGTGGCAGAGTTCGCGCCAATTGATGGAGTCGAGGGCGGGGCGGCCTTTGACGGTGGCGATGAGCGGTTCCACGCCGCCAAGGAAGGAGAGGGCGTCATCGCGCTCGGCGGAGGTGATGGGGCGGTTGAAAACCCGGAGCCAGAGGGTTTTGAGGCGGGCGTCGGGAGATTTTTCGTCGGCGATGAGTTTGTCGGCGAGCACTTGGGCGCGTTTGCGGAGGAGGTCGTTGCTGAGGAGGAAGAGCGTCTGCGTGGGGACGACCGTTTGATTGCGCTGGCCTGCGGTCATCGCGGGGTCCACGAAGTCGAAGAAGGCTCGCAGACGATCCGGCCCGGCGGTGCCGCTGCGGAAGACGGGCAGATAAAGGGTGCGCTCAAACTCCTGCGAGGGACGAGGCTTGCGATGGGTGTAGTTCGGTGGATTGACGCCTTTGAGCGAGAGCGAGCCGCAGTTCTCGGGGTTCTCCATCACCAGTGCGGGGCCGCCGCTGTTGCGGGTGAGTTCGCCGCTGATGGCTAGCAGGGAATCGCGCAGGGCCTCGGCGTCGAGGCGCTGGCGGTTCATGCGCCAGTAGAGTTTGTTCTCGGGGTCGAGTTTCATCGCTGCCGCTTCGTTGGCGCTGCATAGGCGGTAGGTGCGGCTGAGCACGAGCGAGCGGAGGAAGGCTTTTTGCGACCAGCCGCCCTGCATGAAACGCGTGGCGAGGTGATCGAGCAGCTCGGGATGCGTCGGCACATCGCCACGGGCGCCGAAGTAATCCACGCTGGGCACGATGCCGGTGCCGAAGAGCTTTTGCCAGATGCGGTTCACGGTCACGCGGGCGGTGAGCGGGTTGCGCTTGTCAGCGAGCCAGTCCGCGAGCTGAAGGCGGCCGCTTTGACCGGCGGGGATGGCGGGAAATTTTTCCCATGAGGCCACACGAACGACTCCGCGCGGCACCACGGTGCTGGGCGCATACGGATTGCCGCGCACGTAGATGGGCATGTCGGCGGGCTTGGGGCCATCGCCCATGGCGAAGGCGCGCGGGGTCTTGTCCTGGAAAAACTCGGCGTGCTTGATGGTGTCACCGAGCTTCTTGATCTGCGCGTCGAGTTCATCGCGGCGCTTGGTGAGGGCGTCTTTGTCCGTCGCGGGCTTGGCTTCTGGAGTGGGAGCGACCTCGCGCTCGGCATTATCCGTGGCGGCGATTTGCGGGGTTGGCGCGATGGCTTTACCGACAGTGGCGAGTTGTTTGACGACGGCAGCTTTCTCGTCGGTGAGTTTATTCTGCTCATCCTTCAGGCCGGCGATGCGCTGCTGGTTGTCGGTTTCGAGTTTCTTCCGCGCTTCGAGCTGCGCGGGTGTTTCGGGTAGCACGGTGCTGCTCAACGTGCTCCACACGCCCATGTCGGGCATCTTGTGCGAGGAGGGCGAACTGCGCAGCGTGCCCGCGATGCCGTAGTAGTCCTCGAGCCCGATGGGATCGAACTTGTGATCGTGGCAGCGCACGCAACTGAGCGTCATGCCCATGAACGCCTGGCCAATCTTGCCGACCTGCGTATCGATGTGATCCGTCTCCATCTTGGCCTTGTCGGGATTCACGATCTCGATGTCGCCCACCATAAGGAAGCCGGTGGCGATGATGTTTTCCGCGCGGTCCTCGGTGGATTTCGCGGGCATCAAGTCGCCGGCAATCTGCTCGCGGATGAACTCATCAAACGGCTTGTCCGCATTGAACGCGGCGATGAGGTAATCGCGATACCGCCACGCGTGCTCGGCATAGACGTTGTTCGACGTGCCCATCATGTCCGCGTAGCCCGTCAGATCGAGCCAGTGGCGTGCCCAGCGTTCGCCGAACGCCTTCGAGTTGAGCAGGCGGTCCACGACCTTCTCAAACGCCTGCGGCGAATGGTCGTCGGCGAACTCCTGAATCTCGGCCGGGGTCGGCGGGAGACCTGTCAGATCGAGGCTCACGCGGCGCAGCCAGGTGTAACGATCCGCATCAGCAACCGGGCGCAGCTTGGCGCGCTCGATTCGGGCGAGAACGAACCGGTCCAACGGATCAAGCGGCCAAGCCTTGTTCTTCACCGCCGGCAGTGACGGATTCGCGACCGGACGAAACGCCCAGAACTGTTTCCCCTTCTTCAGGTCAATGCCGGAAACAACCTTGGCCGGGCCGCCGCCCCCGCGCGGATCGGGCGCGCCGCTCTTGACCCATTCTTCGAGGATCGCGATTTCCTCGCCGGGCAGCTTCGACTTCGGCGGCATCGCGAGATGGTCATCCAGGCGGCGCACGGCCTTGATGAGCAGGCTTTGTTCAACGTCGCCGGGCTTGATGGCCGGGCCGTGGTCGCCACCGCTCATCCAGCCGCTGCGCGAATCGAGCGCGAGCCCGCCTTTGATTTTCTTCCCGTGCGAATGGCACTCGAAGCAGCGCTGCTGAAGCACCGGCAGAACCTTGGATTCAAAGAATGCCTTGCCCTCGGTCGTTGCCCCGCGGAGCGGCGTCCACGGACAAAGGAGCGCGGTGACTGTGATCAGGAAGAAGTGCGAGCCGGCTGATTTCATAGACGAGGTGTTCATGCTCGTGAGCGCGGACCCTTCACGCGCAATTTCATGTCTTCTCCGGCGCAGGTGATGTGATGGCGCATCGCCGCCGCTGCGGCCTCGGCGTCGCCCCGTTCGACCGCCTCCAGAATCGCGCCGTGATGCTCGACGCCGGTGAACTTGCCAACGCGCCCAATCGTCCGCTGCCGGCTGGCCAACCCGATCTCCGCCAGCGAATCCAGAATGAGCCGGAACATCAGATTCCCGCTTGCCTCCGCCAGCGCACGATGAAACGCCATGTCCACCTCGATCGCGTGCGCGTTGTTCGGCGCATCGATGAGCTGCTGGTGGATGCGGCGGAGCGTGCGCAGTTGCGCCGGCGTGGCGTTTTCGGCGGCCAACCGAGCCGACTCCGGCTCGATGGCCATGCGCGTCTCGTTCAATTGCCGCAGGCGCTCCTCGGCGTCGGGGATGAGCAGTGCGAGCGAGCCATTGAGCGGCTTGTGCAACTTGTCCACCGCCTTGATGCCGACGCCGTGCTGAATTTCCACCAACCCCTGCGACTCCAGCCGCTTGGCCGCCTCGCGCACCACGCTGCGGCTCACGCCGAGTTGCGCGGAAAGCTCGCGCTCCGTGGGCAGCCACCCATCGTCCTCCTCCTTATCGTGGCGGATGATTTTAGCGAGCTGGTCACAGACTTTCTCCACGAGGGAGGGCGGACGGGCAATGGCGTCGAGGGTCATGGCGGTGAGTTGTCAGGTGGTCAGACCACCTTGGATAACTCTCAATTCACGCCATATTTCGAGTGGACTCCGCTAGCTCCCAAGGCGTCGCGTGAGATCCCTGCAAGCTGTTCGCGCTGTAGGCAGGGCCAACGCTTACGTTTGTCTTGGGCTGCGCGAGCCTAGGAGCGCGGCGAGTGTTTCCTGCTAGAGCAGGCTGCTGGCGTGGTGTCATTCGCATGTTTCGAGCCGGCCTTCTTTGCGGCTTTGCCCTTCGGTTGCTGCTTGCCCTCCGACTCCGGCCGGTATTTCGCCGGATCAAGCTTAAGATTCGGGATGGGCACGACGGCTTTCGTGTCAGTGAGGAATTTCTCGATGAGAGCGTCGAGTTGCTTCACACGAACCGGCTCACGCACGGCGAGGTTGTTCTTTTCGCCGAGGTCATCGCGCAGGTTGAACCTTCCTTTAAGCTTTGAACTTTGCGCTTTGAACTTCGTTTGCATGTTCATGATCATTTCTTTTTCGGAGATTTCTTCTTCGCGGCCTTCGGCTCGGCGGGCGCAGCGGGCGCCGCGGCACGAAAGGCATCCAACTGAGCTTTCAACTGTGCCGCCACCTCGGGGTGTTCGCGAATCACGTTGCGCTGCTGCTGCGGGTCGGATTCGAGATGGAAGAGCTGCTCTTTCGGCGCCTCGGGGCGGACGTTGCCCTGACGATCCACATCACTCGTGACCTGGCCGGTGAAGGCGATTTCACCGAGGCCGTTGCCAAAGCCGCCCGAGCCTTGCGCGCCGATGTAGACCCACGGCCCCGAGCGCAGCGCGAGGTTGGCCCGCAGGTGCGGCGCGAGCACGACCGACTCACGCACCGGTTTAACCGGATCGCCGGTGATCGCCGGCAACACATCCAGCGAATCGCGTCCACTGCCATCGGGGAGCTTCACCTGAAGCGTCGAGGCGAGGGTGCGAAGCAAGTCCACGTTTGCGATCAACTGCGATGAAGTGGAGCCGGCGGGAATTTTCCCCGGCCACTTCGCGATGAACGGAACGCGATGCCCGCCCTCCCAGGCGCCGAACTTGAACCCGAGCAGGTCGCCGTTCAGCCGGTGGCCGGCGGTCCACGCGGCGCGTCCGCCGTCGTTGAGCATCCCGCCGTTGTCGCTGGTCAAGATGACGAGCGTGTTTTGCGTGGCACCAAGTTCCTCCACGGCACGCAACACCTCGCCGACCATCCAGTCGAGTTCGTGAATGAAGTCACCGTAGAGACCGCACTGACTCGTGCCCTTGAAGCGCGGGTGCGGCGTGAACGGGTGATGAATGTTGCCCGGCGCGAAGTAGAGGAAGAAGGGCTTTTCGCGCTTCCGTTTCAACCAGGCGACGGCCTTCTCGGTGAGCGTCGTGCCAACCTGCTCGTCGCGATACAACTCATGCGCCCGGCGCGCGCCACCGACGGCCTCAATGTTCTTCTTCTCCGGGAAGTCCTGCGTGTAAATCTTCCCCTTCGCCGCTGCGCCGAACACAAACGGGTCCGCCGGATCCAGGCCGACCACGTGATGATTCTCCACGAACACGAACGGCGGGTGGCTGTTCACGATGGGGATGCCGAAGTAGTAGTCGAAACCCGCCTCGAGCGGACCCGGCTTCAGTTCGCCGTTCCAGTCCGGGGTCTTGTCCCCAAAACCGAGATGCCATTTTCCGACGCACGCCGTGGCGTAGTCCTGCTGTTGCAACAACCGGGCGATGGTCATTTGCTCCTTCCCGATCAACGCGCCGGCGGTGTGAAAAACGGGCGCCCAGAGGTTCTTGCGCCACGCGTATTCGCCCGTGAGCAACGCGTAGCGCGACGACGTGCAGACGGCGGAAACCGAATGCGCATCGGTAAACTTGCGCCCCTCCGCCGCAAGCCGGTCAATGTTCGGCGTCTTCACCTTTGTCGCGCCGTAGCAGCCGACGTCGCCGTAACCGAGGTCATCGGCGAGGATCAGGACGATGTTGGGGCCTTTGGACGCCGCAGCGTGGACTGCCGGGCTGATACCAGCGTTTGCCAGCAGCGCCAGCAGCAGAAGGAGAAGTTTCATGGCAGGACGTTACTTCGCGGTGTCAAAGCGCCAAACCTGCGATTTACCGTCAGCAGAGAGGAGTTCGATGGACTGGATGTCCACGCCAGCCGCAGCCTTGGCCGGTGAAAGCCGGAGATGCAGCAACTGGCCGCGCACCGGCAACACAACCTTCACCTCCTGCCATTCACCGCCTGCCGGCCAAGGGAAGGTGACCTGCTGGTCGGCGGAGAAGTCGCGGTCGCCCTGCGTGCGCCAACTGGCGGTGGACTGGCCGCCGGCTTGAGCACGGGCCCGCAGCGTCAGGGTTACGGGACCAGTGAGCCTCAGTCCAGTCTGAGCCAGAAAGGGTGCGCCCTTTGCGCCGGCTTCCGGCAGAATCGCTAGCCCGCCGTTCCTGAGCGTCAGCCCGCCATTACGGCAAACCCAGTCCTGCACGGTGCCTGCCGGTGAGGCTTTCGCCGCGCCGCGGTGGGAAGCTTCCGCCTCCGGCGACAGCTTTACGTGGGCGTGGTAAAAATAATTGTCCTGCCCGTTGTCCGGCTCCGGAGGACCGGGCGGCTGCAACGTGGCGCTCCAGTTTTTGAGCTTTGCTTCGAGCCGGGCGGCGATGGCCGGGTGCCGGGCGAGACGGTTGTTGATGGCGAGTTCACCGCCTGGCAAGGTCACGTCGAAGAGGAACTTTTCATGGTTGCCGAGCTGGATGAGCTTCCACGGAAACTCCAGCACAGCGGCCTGCGAGCGCCAGCGCCAGAAGAGCGCGTCGTGCGGTGCGGCCTTGCTTTCGCCGGTGAGGAAGGGGAGCAGGTTTACGCCATCAAGCCGGGTGTCGGGCGGAAGTCCGGCAGCGGCGATGGCCGTGGCGGCGACATCGAGATTGATCACCGGATGATCGCAGATCTGCCCGGCGGGCAGTTTGCCCGGCCAAGCGGCGACGAACGGCACGCGGATGCCTCCGTCGGTGAGCATGCCTTTCTCGCCGACGAGCGGCCGGTTGAGCGAGCCATCCCACGCGCCGGGCTTCACCGGGGCTCCATTGTCACCAATGAAGAAGATAAGCGTGTTTGTGTCCGCACCCATCGCCTTGAGCTTTGCGCGCACCTGGCCGAGTCCCTCGTCCATGGCGGCGATCATGGCGAGCGCCTGACGGCGTTCCTTGGGCAGATGCGCGGGCGTCCGCGCGAACCACGGCTCGGGCGATTCGAGCGGCACGTGCGGCGCGAACCACGCGAGGTAAAGGAACCACGGCTGCTCCGGCTTTGCCGCGCGGCGGTCAAGGAACGACAACGCCGCGTCCGTCTGCGACACGATGCGGAAACGGTCATCCGTGACAATCCTCGGCGCGCCCGCAAGCGGCTGACCCTTCAAGTCATGGGAAGCGTGATACTGCCGCAAGGAGCCGCACCAGTATTCATCGAACCCCTGGCCGTGCGGCAGGTGGGCGGGCTGAATCCGCGCCGCCTTGCCCGCCTGCTTGTCGCCGCCAAGGTCGAGATGCCACTTGCCGACCTGCCCGTTGATGTAGCCCGCGGGCTTGAGCCGCTCGGCAATCGTCAACTCCGCGAGCGGCAACGGGCCCTTGTTGTTGTCCTCCACGCCGAACCTCTGCTGGTAACGCCCCGTGAGCACGCCTGCCCGCGACGGCACGCATTGCGGCGCGCTGACATAACCGCGGGTAAAGCGCACGCCGTCACGCGCGAGCTGGTCGAGATGCGGCGTGCGGATGTCCTTGTCCACGCCCTGCGCGCCGAGGTCCGCCCAGCCGTGGTCATCGGAGTAGATGAGCAGGATGTTGGGTTTCGGTGCGGCGGCGGCCAGCGATGCGCACAGGCAAGCGAGCAGGAGCAGCAGGGATTTCATTCCAGGCAAGTCCAGCACCACGAGGCGAACCACGCACGACCCAATTTTCCGTGATGCCGCGGTTCAATCACGGCTTTGCCGCGCCAAGCGCGCGGTTCAATTCGTCGTGGAAAGCCTTGCGTGCTTCACCACCGCCGGTGACGAGGACGTTCTGCACCATGAAGACCGTGACCAGCTTGCGCTCGGGGTCAATGAAACCGTGTGTGGCGAAGGCGCCGCCGTGGCCGAAGGCACCTTTCGAAAAGCCCGGAATGGCGGGCCTCTCGCCGTTACCGGTCTGCCAGCCAAGGCCATAGTTCAACGTCTTCCCGCCGGCCGTGTGCGGACGCGTCATCTCGGCGATGGCCTTAGCGGACACGATGCGCTTTCCGTCGTGCAGGCCGCCGTTGAGGATCATCTGGTAAAACTTCGCCATGTCCGCCGCCGTGGAGAACAGCCCGCCCGAAGGTTCGGTCATGTGGCGCACGGCGGGATCCGAGGTGACGAAGGGGTTGTAAGCCACCGCCAACCCGGAACCTTCCTCGGCCGTTTTGTAAGTGCGGGCGATGCGGGCGCGAAGCTTCGCGTCGGGATGAAACGCCGTGTCCATCATGCCCAACGGGCCAAGGAGGCGCTCCCGCATGAAAACATCGAACGGCTTGCCGCTGACTATCTCCGCGATGCGCCCGGCGATGGTGATGCCGAAGCCGTATTCGTAGGCGAAGCCGGGCTCGAACGCGAGCGGCGCGCGGAGCAGCTCCGCCGTGTAGCCCTTGAGCGACTGCGCGCCGTCGGTGGGCTTGCGCGGCGGGAAGGCGATGCCCGCAGTGTGCGACATCAGATCGCGCAACGTGATGGGCCGCGCGGGCGGCTGGCCGTTGGCGAGCTTCACCTTGCCCAGTTCAGGCAGCCACTTTGACGCCGGCTCATCCAGCGAGAGTTTGCCCTCGTCCACGAGCGTCATGATGGCGGTGACGGCAAGCGACTTGGTCATCGAGGCGATCCAGAACACGGCATCCTTCTTCATCGGGAACTTCTGTTCGCGGTCGGCCAGGCCGGTGGCGGCGTGGTGGATGACCTTGCCGTCCTGCATCACGAGCGTGACCACGCCCGCGGCGTGATGCGCGGCGATTTCCTTGGTGAGCGCAGCCTCGATGGCCGGGGTGAGCGGCGCAGCGGCGGGCGCGGCCAGCGTCATGACCAGCAGGAGGGCGGGGAGCAGGCGGAGGTGTTTCATTTGGGGAGAATCGTGAGTGGGAGCAAGGTTAGCGAGCGGGACTTCAAGGAGCGGGCTTCAGGCTGGCGCGAACGACGGGAAGCAGGAGTTCGGCGAGCACGCGATGGCCATCGGGATTTGGGTGGCACTGGTCAGTCGTCCAGCCACCGAGGTCGGCGCCGTTTGCCTCGGCGGCGGACCAGTGCTGGTAATGGTCCACGAGCGGAACGTGTTGCTCCCTGGCGACGGCGCGGCAGGCGGCAACATACTGCTCGAGCCGCACGTTCGGATGTTCGCCCACGCCGTTGAGCTTTGCGGTCTTGCCCCAGCGCGGCGCGGTCATCAGGACCGGCGTGATGCCGGCACCGCGAAGCTCGGTCACGAGCCGGCCAAGGTTCGCGCGATACTCATCCACGGTGATGCGCGAGGCGGACCTGCCCTGGTCCACGTAGCTGTCGTTGGTGCCATACATGATGGTGACCAGCGAGGGGCGGTGCGCGAGAACATCCTTCGCCAGCCGCTTCAACGCCTGATCCGTGCGCTCGCCGCCGATGCCGACGTTCAACACCGAAGCTTCCACACCCTGAGTGCGAAGGGCCGCTTCCAACCGCGCGGCGAAGGTTTCCTCCGCTTTCACCCCGGGCCGCACGCCCTTCGTGATGGAGTCGCCGAGCGTGACAATGCGGAGCTTCGGGGCGGCGGGCGGAGTCGCACGGATGAGCTGGTTGGGTTTCGACCAGAGAATGCGGGCCAAGAAGGTCGCGCCTTCCGCGCCGCGCTGCTTCGAGTCTTTCATGAACATCCCCTCAGACACCGTCACCCAGGACTCGGACTCGCTGAACGCGTTGCAGCCGAAGTTTCCCAACTCCGCCCCACGCTCGGGCACGACGACCTTCTCCGTGCGGCGCAGCACCCGCAGCGTTGCCGGGTCCACCTGCGCCATGAACAGGGGCGCGCGATGACGGATGATGTGGTCGTTGTTCGCCCCGCGCCGGGTGTAAACGAGGAACAGCCCGTCGCTGTGCGCGAGCCAGTGCTGCTGCGTGTTGTAGCTGCCCAGCTCGATGGCGTCGTCGAAAAGCCAGGGCGTCGGCTCGGCGAAGTTCAGGCCATCGGCGCTCGCGCTCACGTAGCCGCGCAGGTCATTGCGCAGCGTGAGGAAATATCTTCCCTGGAAGGCGACGAGCGACGGCTCGTAAAGCCCGCGCGCAACCGGCAGCCGCAGCACGCTGCCATGGCGCTGGTAGGTCAGCTTCGTCCCATCGAAGCGGCATTCCGCCACGGTCGTGCTGAAGCGGTCCTTTGCGCTCCTGCCGATGTAGAGCGGCACGAGCAACCCGCCGTCAGGCCGCACGAGCCATTGCGCGCAGGCGTTGCGGGCGAAGTTGAATTCCTCGTCGGCGGGCAGCTCCAGCACCTGCCACGGCGTCCACCTGCCAGACTTGGGATCAAGCACGGCATACACCGTCTGGTGCGCGCGTTTCACGTCGTCGAGCTGCGCGCCCTTGGGGCTGTAACGGACCTGGCAGCCGATGGCGAGGAGGCGGCCCGTCGGTGCGTGCCAGCCGGGCGTCACGTCCGCCACGCTGATGGTCACGCCATCGGGCTGCTGCTTCCAATCCAGCTCGGCCGGCAGCACGGGGCCAACCCACGGAGCCGAAGGCGTCGCACGGGTCAGCACGTGCAGGCCGGAGTAATAATCCGAGACCTTGAGATGCATCTGAAAGGTCATCACTGCGGCAGGCGCGGCCGGGTCGGCACCGGGGATGGCGGCGGCACGCGGGTGGAACCAGAGGAACGTGCCGTCGTCGTGCCTGAGCACGGTCTCCAGCTTCACAGTGAAGTCCAGCGGCTCGACGGCGGAGGCCGTGAATGCCAGCAGCGCGAGGAGAAGTGAGCGCAGGCGGTTCATCGCAACAACTCAATCTTGTCGAACCATGCATCGCCGCCCATCGCCGTCGGGGCGAGCCCGGTGAGCGTGCAGTTTCCGAGGTCGCGCCAGAGGTCGACCGTAACCGTCTCCCACTCGCGTGGAGCGGCGGGGCTGGTTTCGCGGGATTGCCAGTTCGTCGTGTTACGGCCGGCGTGGTAACGGCCGTTGCGGTCCTCGGCTTTCGGCCACTGGCCGGAGCGCGCAAGTTCGACCATCACGCCGGCACCACTGGCCTTCCAACTCAGGCGGAGAAAGCGGAATTCATTCGGCGCGGCAGGCTTTTCCACGATGCGGTAATTCCAGCCGGGAAGTTGCTTGGCCGCGCGCTGCGGCGGGGTGATGCGGAGGCAGAGTTTTCCCGACGCCGCGCCGGTGCTTTCGATGGTCGCGGTGCCGGATTCTTGGTTCAGCAACGCGGCGAAGCCCGGCTCCTCGTCGAACAACACCGCGCGCTCACGGGTGTCCGCGCGGAGGTTGCTACGCAGCCACGTGAGCAGGCTCGCAAGGTCGGCGGGCGTGAGCGTCTCGGCGAAGCTCGGCATCAGCGAGCCAGCCACGCGGCGCACGCCGGTCACGTCTTTGCGAAGCAGCACCTGCTCAGCGCCGTTGGGCTGCGCGAGCGTGAGGCTGGTCGCGCCGTCGTCGCGCAGCAGGCCGACAACGGACGTGCCGGCGCGGGTGTCCACAACGGTGGTTTCATAGCCGGGACGGATGCGTTCGTTGGGCAGGAGCAGGTGACGCACGAGGGTCTCCTCCGCGACGCCGAGTTCGCCGAGCAAGTCCGGGCCGAACTCGTGGCCATCCTTGCCGACGCGATGGCAGGTGGCGCAGGCGAGTTTGAAAATCTCCTCTCCGCGCTTCGCATCGCGCGGGCCGGAGAGCGCGGCGGTGAACTTGCGGAATGTGGCGTCGCTGACCTCGGTGACGGTCGCGACGGCCGGGCCGGTGAAGGTTTCGCCCTCGCTGAGTGTGGGAACGAAGGTGTCCTCCAACGCGCGGGTGGCGTTGCGGACGGCAGTGACGGGACTGGCGGCCAGCTTCGCGAGCGCGGCGCGGGCGGATTTGTCGGCGAGCGGTTTGCGCGGGGCGCTCTTGCGGCCAAGGGCGAGACCATTGAGCACGGTGACTTGCGCGACCTCGGGCGAGCTGAGGAGCGCACTCAACGTGCGGGCGAGTTCCGCTTCATCGCGGCGGGCGGCGATGGCTTGGGCGAGGCGGGTGAGAAGCGGGGTGCTTTCACCGGGGTTGGTGAGCAGTTCGGCCAGCAATTCGCCACCGCGCTGGTGCACGGAGGACAGAATCGCAGTGTCCATCCAACGCACGCCGAGGCGCTCGCGGGCGTAGCGGGCGAGCATCGCGAAGGCGCGCGGGTCGCGGCTTTCGCCGAGGCTGAGGGCGAACTGGATTTGCACGCGCGGGCGGGTCTCGGTGGCTGCGGCCGCGAGGGTGGCGTCGAGGAGGGCTTTGGCCTCGGGTTGGTCGAAACGGCGGTCCGCCAGTTGCAATGCGTGGACGCAGACAGATTCGGCGGAGTGGCTAACGAAGGGGCGGAGGTCGTCGGGCGTGAGCGCGCCTAGCTGGTCGAGGGTGCTGAGGGCGGTGATGAGAGTTGCACTGTCAGCGGCTGGCCTGGTGAGCAGTTCGCGCAGCGAAGGGGCGACGGACTTTTCGTTGCGTTCCACCAGCAAACGCTGCGCGGTCTGCCGTCGCCACAGCAGCGGGCTAGTGACTTCGGCGGACAGTTGCTTCGCGTCGAATTTGCTCATGTCATCGTGCCGGCGGTTTGCAACCGACGTTCCGGCGCGTTCGTTGCCCACGGACGGCGATTGCAAATCGCCGGCACGGTGCATCCGCTCGTGCGTGAGGCGGTAGATGCGGCCGCGGTCGTGGCCGGCGTAGAGGCCATATTGCTGCTGGAGGTGGCGCGGGATGGCGGAGTAGTCCTCGATGATCTCGCGGTAGTAGTCCACCACCCAGATCGCGCCGTCGGGGCCATGGAGCAGGTGCATCGGGTGGCTCCACTGGTCGGTCGTGGCGGCGAACTCGGACTGCTCCTCGCCGGACGCGCGGCGGAGCGAGAGCGCGGGGCCGTCCGGCACGACGAGCGCGCGGTGGATGAGATTGCCCGACGGTTCGCAGAGGAAGTATTGGCCGTGCAAGCCGGGCAGCGCATGGTCCTGATAAAGCAGCGGTCCGCAGGCGGCGGTGAACCAGCCGTCCGGCTCGCTTTCCGCCGCTCCGTAGCGGCTCTTGTAGTATTGGAAATAGGCCGGGTCGTCGGCGCGTTTCTGCCGCCACGGATGCGGCTTGGAGAGCGAGTAGGCGCGGCGGTCCCCAACGCCCGTTTGGGGCGTGCCGGTGGCCACGTCCGGGTTGCGCGCGAGGTAAGGCCACGGCAGCGGCGCGACGTAAAAACTCGTCGTGGTCGTGACCGTGAAGCGGTCGCCTGCCTCGGTGAACGTGAAGCCGAACGTGTGCGTATACCCCGTGACCGGCTCGATGGCACTACCGTCGGCGCGGATGCGGAAATCCGAGCCGGGCAAGGTCACGGGCTGCGCCAGCTTCGGACCGGTGATGGGGCCGCCGGGCCAGCCGCGACCGAAGTAAATCCACCCGTCCGCGCCCCACTGCGGCGCGTTGATGCCGCGCTCCAACTCGCCCGTGCCGAAACCGGTAAAGAGCACTTCACGCGTCTCCGCGAAGCCGTCGCCATCGCGGTCAGCGAAGAAGAGAATGTGCGGCGCGCAGGCCACGATGACGCCGCCGCGCGCGGGCACGAGGCCGTAGGCGGGCGGCAGATTCGTGGCGAAGATGGTGGCCTTGTCCATGCGCCCGTCGCCATCGGTATCGGTGAGGAGCTTGATGACGCCGAAGGTGCCTTTCTCGGCGGCGTGCTTGTGCTTCGCGTCGGCCTGCACGCGGCGGACCTGGGTGTCGAGTTTGCCGGTCTTGCTGAGTTCCTCGATGTCGAGCTGGCCGGCGAGGTTGTAGCCGTGCAGCTCGCTCACGAACATCCGCCCGCGCTCGTCCCAGCAGATGCCCGAGGGCGAGGCGATGAGCGGCTCGCTGGCCACGACCTCCATGCGAAAGCCGGGCGGGAGCTTGAACGCAGCAGCGCTCTGCTCGGGCGTGCGCGGCTTGGGCGCGTCGGTGGGCGCGGGGATTTGGGCGGACGCGGAGAGGGCGAGGAGTAGCCCGAAGACTAGGGGCGGAAACGCAGGCCGAAGGAAATGGAGTTTCACGCGAGGATTTCCTTGATGATCTCGCCGTGGACATCCGTGAGGCGCCGGTCGATCCCGTTGTGCCGGAAGGTGAGCTGCTCGTGATGGATGCCGAGCAGGTGGAGCATCGTGGCGTGAATGTCGTAGCAGGTCGTGGGCGCGTTGCGGTTCAGCGGCTTGTAGCCCCATTGATCGCTTTCGCCATGTGTGACGCCGCCCTTGATGCCGCCGCCGCAGAGCCAGTTGGTGAAGACGAACGGGTTGTGGTCGCGGCCCTTGCCGCCCTGCGTGCTGGGCATCCGGCCAAACTCGGTGGTCCAGAGAATGATGGTGTCGTCGAGCAGGCCACGCTGCTTCAGGTCCTGGATGAGCGCCGACGCACCACGCGCCATGCCGCGCGCGAGCGGGCCGTGGTCGCGCTCGATGTCCTCGTGCGAATCCCAGTTGCGGCGGGGGAAGCCGTTGTCGTTGCCGCTCCAGATTTGCACAAAGCGCACGCCGCGCTCCAGCAGGCGGCGGGCGACGAGGCACTTGCGTCCGAAAATGTCCGCCTCCTCGGCAGCGTTGATCTCCTTCGACCACTCTTTCACGGAGTTGTTGATGCCGTAGGCGCGCAGCAGGTTCTGCTTCATGCCCTCCGGCGGCTCGTTGGTCAGCTTGATGCTGTTCTGCAGCAGGCTGATCTCCAGCCCCTTCTCCAGGATGGGCGGCGGCTCCGCGGACAGGAACAGGCGGAACTCGGGGTGCGTGTT
>CAZQEW010000023.1:0-30924 GCA_964591495.1 uncultured Klebsiella sp. | reverse complement strand
GTCGAGGGCCTCGGGTGCGGCGAGCTGCATGCGTGCGGCCAGTTCGTAGCTGCGGATGCGCGACTCTAGGCGGTCGTCGCCCGCGCGCGACGCGGCGTGAGCCTGATTTAACCTTGCCATCACGGCGTGCGCTGCGGCCTCGCTGTCGCGCGTAACAAAGGTGCCTTGTTTGTGCGGGAAGAGGTCGGCAATGGGCGTCTCGGTGCCGGGGTAAATCACCGTGCCGCTGTGCTGCTGCGGGAGGAACGCGGCGTCCCAGTTCTTTGTGCCGTTGCTCGCGAGGCCGCGATGGTCGGGCAGCACGACGAAGGTGGGGAGATTCTCGTTCTCCGTGCCGAGGCCGTAGCTGACCCAACTGCCCATGCCCGGAAAGCCGGGCAGGTTGAAACCCGTCGCCTGCAACAGCGTGGCCTGCGAGTGAACTCCGGTCTTGCCCACGACGTTGTGGATGAACGCGAGTTCGTCCGCGACCGCGCCGAGGTCCGCGACGGCATCGCTCAACATTTTGCCGGACTGGCCATAAGGCCGGAACTCCCACACCGGTTTCTTCCACGGACCGAGGCCGTTTTGAAACGCTTCGACGGGCTCGCCGAAGTCGCTGGGCTGGCCGTCCCGCTTCACCAGCTCGGGCTTGAAGTCGAAGAGGTCGAGATGGCTGGCGGCCCCGGCCATGAAGAACTGAACGACGCGCTTCGCCCGCGCGGGGAATTGCGGAGTGCGGAGTGCGGAATGCGGAACGGCGGAGGCGACTTCGCCGGCAACCGGCTTTTCCGAAGCAAGCAGGCCAGCGAGCGCGAGGCCGCCAAGGCCGCCGCCGCTGTGCCAGAGAAACTCACGCCGCGAGCGGGGATGCGGCGGAGCGACGCGGTGGTAGGGAGATTCGTGCTTCATCTTAAGCGGGCGGTCTTGACTGCTTCAACTGACGCGCCGGGGCGGCGGCGGCTTCGCGGGTGTATGGTTCATGCCACGCGCGCCTCGCCGGCGTAGAGGTTCATCGTTGCGCCGCGCAGGAAACCCACCAGGGTCTGGCCGCTGCGCCGGGCGAACTCAACGGCGAGGCTGGAGGGCGCGGAGACGGCGGCTACCACGGGCACGCGCGCGGCGAGCGCCTTCTGCATGATCTCGAACGACGCGCGGCCGCTCACCAGGAGCACGTGCGCGGCGGGGGGAAACGGGCCATTTAGAAGGGCCCAGCCCAGCACCTTGTCCACGGCGTTGTGCCGGCCCACGTCTTCCCGCAACACAAGCAGTTCACCCGTCACTGTAAACAAGGCGGCGGCGTGCAGGCCGCCGGTCTGGGCGAAGGTCGTTTGCCGCGCGGCCAACTGCTGTGGCAGCCCGAGCAGCGTCGCCGGAGCGACACGGAGGGCGGATTCCAACGGCGGGAAATGCTGGTGGACGGACTCGATGGTCGCCTTGCCACACAGGCCGCAGGACGACGAGGCGAAGACGTGGCGCGTGAGCTGGTCGAAGTCCACGTTCACCGACGGCGCGAGGAAGACGTTCAGCGTGTTGCCGAGATGCGCCGCTTCGCCCTGCTGGCAATGGGCAATCTCGAGGATGTCCGCCCGCCTTGTGACCAGGCCCTCGGTCAGCAGGAAGCCGGCGGCCAGCTCCGCGTCGTGGCCGGGCGTGCGCATTGTCACCGCCACGCTCTGGCCGCGCACGCGGATTTCCAGCGGCTCTTCGCGGGCCAACGCGTCCTGCTCGCGACGGGGCTCCACTCCGCTGCGCCAGCGGGTGATTTCCGTGCGGCAGATTTCAGGCGAGTCAGCCACGCGACAGGCGGGCCCGATGGACTGGTGGTGGTTATCGGTCGTGGTTTGGGAAGGCATTTAAAGGGCTGGCTGAAAGATGCGGATGACCAGAGCCGACTTCAACCCTGTTCCCCGCTGCCTAGCCAAACAAAAAGCCGTGGATGGCCGCATGGTTGCGGTGCAAGACAAGCGCCAGCAACAGCAGCACGGCCGCGGCGGCATCGCGGGCAGAAAAGCGGTCGTTGAGACCCCGGCTCCGCATGAATTCCAGCAGCGCCCCGGTCGGACACCCGTATTTGCAATACGCCTTGGGCACCAACGGCGCGACCAGCAGGCCGGCGAGGGCCACGGCCAGGGTCGCCGCGCCGGCCGACCGGATCACGTAGGCGTCAAACGGTTCCAGACCGGCGAGGTCGAACTCGAGCGGGAGCATCACCACGAGGAGAACGAACGCCAGCAGCGCGCCGGGCACCAGACGCAACGCACGATCCAGCGACTTGGGCAGGCTCAACCGCCAGCTTGCCGGCGTGTGTCGGGCGACCAGCTCCTGCAGCGCGCCGTGCGGACACAGTTGCTGGCAGTAGATCGGGCGCTTCGCCGCCCATGGCAAAATGAACGCCGCCGCCGCCAGCAGCACCAGCCCGGGCGCCACGCGCCACGCGATGCCTGACTTGGCCCAGCCGGCCAGCAGCGATTGCGCCAGAAGATCGCCGTTGAGAAAGCCGAGGTAGCCAATGACCAGCCACTGAAACCAGCGGCGCCAGCGTTCGCGACCGGGTTGTTTCGTGAAGGTAAGCCAACCGCCCAGCAGGACAGTTACCCCGAGCCCAAGGTCCCGCGTGCCGAAGCGGACGGGGGGCGGACGCATTTCACCCTGGGAGACCCGGAAGCGGTGGACCACCCCCTCGGCTACGGCCAGGCTGGTCATCGTCGCACCGGAGACGCCTTCGACACCGGCCCGTTTCAAATCCATCGCTGCAACCTCCTCCCATGCCATGCCATGCCATGTTTTCCGGAAGTGCCGGTCGGCCATCACGTCAGCAACATGCGTCTTGGTGTCCTCGCTCCAACGGATGGTGAAGCCCAGCACGCGCTGCTCGGGGCTGAGCGCGACGAGTGTGTCCGTGATGCCGCAATACCCGAGGATCTTGTCGGCATCAGGCAGGGTGCGCACCACGTAGCCGAGCACGCGTCCGGAGTCATCCTCGACGAAGAAACCGCCGCGCTGTGCGACATCCAGCCGGAGCGCATGCGCGTTTGTGAACCAGCCCCGCACTTCTTCCACGCGCACGGGACGGTCGCCCTCGGCGCGCAGGCGGGCATGATGCGTGCGCGCCAGCCAGAGGAGGGCGAGCAGCACGCCGATGCGGTAAAGCTGGAGCAGGACTGGGCGCACGTTCACGGATGATCAGCCGGGAGAAACTCAGGCTGGCCCACCGCCGCCGGCACGGGGAGCCCATGCCCCAATTCAGTCGGCACCCCGGCCGTTGAGCACAGCGGTGATTTCCTTGGCCAGTTCCTCAATTTTATAGGGTTTGCCCACCATGCCGCAGAAGCCGTGCTGCTTGTGGTTGGCCATTTCCGGACCATGCGAATAGCCGCTGGAAACGATGGCGCGGACATTGGGATCCAGCTCACGCAGGCGTTGAATGGCCTCCTTGCCCCCCATGCCCCCGGGGATGGTCAGGTCCATGATCAGGACGGAATAGGGCCGGCCTTCCTGCTGCGCGCGGGTGTAGGCGGCGATGCAGGCTTCACCGTCCGCCACGGTGTCCACCTGGTAGCCAAGGAACTCGAGCGCGGTCTGCGCCAGCTCGCGGATCAGCTCCTCGTCGTCCATCACGAGCACCCGGCCCTGGCCTTGGACGGGCGCGGCGGGCTCGGGCGCGGCGGGCTTCACCTGTTTCTCCGAGGCGGGCAGATAGACGTGGAATTCGGAGCCCACGCCTACGGTTGAATCCAAGGTCATAATGCCATCGTGCTTTTTTACGATGGAATAGGACGTGGCCAGTCCGAGGCCGGTGCCTTTTTCCTTCGTGGTGAAGTAGGGGTCGAAGACTTTGCCCAGATGCTCGGGCTTGATGCCGATGCCGTGGTCTTTGACCGTGACGCGGCAGTAGCGGCCGGGCGGCAACGCGATCGGAGTGTCGGCCTCCAGGGTCAGGTTGTCGGCCGAGACACGGACGACCCCGCCGTTGGGCATGGCTTGGACGGCGTTGATGACAAGGTTTTGGATCACCTGGCTGAACTGGCCCTGATCCACCTCAACCGGCCAAAGGTCCGGCGCGGCATGAAACTCGCAGCGGACGTTGGACCCGCGGAGAGCGAAGCTCGTCGAATCGCGAATCAGCTCCGGGAGCGAAGCAGTTTGACGGACGGGAGCGCCCCCCTTGGCAAAGGTGAGCAGCTGCGTGGCCAGGTCCTTCGCACGCATTGCAGCCTTTTCGGCCTCTTCCAGCCGCGCAAACTGCTTTTCCCCCGGCTGGCAAAACAGCCGGGCGAAGGAAATGTTGCCGATGACGGCCGTGAGGATGTTGTTGAAGTCGTGCGCGATGCCGCCGGCGAGGATGCCCAGGGAGTCCAGTTTGCTGGCCCGGACACGCTCCTCCATGATCGCCTGCTGGTCACTGACATCACGGAACACGAGCACCGAGCCGATGATCTTGCTCTCTTGATCGCGGATGGGGGCGGCGCTGGCGGCGATCATGCGCTCCGCTCCGGTGCGCGAAACGAGAATGCTTTGGTCGGGCAGGTCGACGATCTCGCCGTTAGCCAGCACTTGGGAGACCGGGTTGCGGTAAGTTTGGCGCGTGCGTTGGTGGACGACGCTGAACACCGCCGGGAGCGGCTGGCCGAGGGCCTCGCTCTGCCGCCAGCCCGTAAGATCCTCAGCCAGCTTGTTGATGATGCTGACCCGGCCGTCGGTATCCGTGGCAATGACGCCGTCGCCGATGGACCGCAGCGTGACGGCCAGGCGCTCCTTCTCCGCTGCCAATCCATCCTCCGCCTGCTTGCGACCGGTCACGTCCAGCACCAGCGAGGCCACGCCGACGATCTGACCCGACGCGTCGATCAGCGGCGTGTTATACCAGTCGCAGATGATGGAGCGGCCATCCTTGGTGCGGTTGGCCACGGCGAAGGCATTGATGTTTTGGCGCTTGGTCGTGTCGGGCTTGGACAAATCAGCGGGACTGTTTTTCAGAAGGTTCTGCCAGGTGCGCTGCACGTGGTCCCGGGCTTCCTCCGAAAGCTGCACGCCGGCGAGGAGGTTGGCGAACAAACTGGCGCCGGGCTCATGCGGGTGCGCCGCGACGACGAGCTCGGAGGCGTGACGGCCCATCGCGTCGCGCGCCGCGTAACCGAAGATCCGTTCCGCCGCCGGGTTCCACGAGGTGACTTGGAAGCTGAGATTCCACTCGATGACCGCGAGCGGGGTCTGTTGGATGTGGAGCGCGAGTTTGCGTTCAGATTGCTGGCGCGCCTCCTCGGCCTCACGCTGCGCGCTGATGTCGACCATGGAGCCGATCATCCGCACGGCCACACCCTGGCGGTCGTGGATGATGTAGCCGCGGTCAATGACATAGGCAAACGAGCCATCCCCGCGACGGAAGCGATATTCGTCCGCCCAGAACTCGCCACCGGTCTGGACAGCCGCCTCGCGGCCATTCCACACGCGGCGACGATCTTCGGGGTGCAGGCGCTCCATCCACCAGTCGAGCTGGGGCACCACGGCATCCGCAGAATAGCGGAACATCGCCTGCACGGCCTCGTTCCAGACCAGCCGGCTGTGCTCGATGTCCCAGTCCCAGATTGCATCGTTGGTGGCGCGTTCCAACAACCGGTCACGCTCCTGGACCTGCCGAAGGTCCTCCGCGAGCCGTTCGGCCTCCATGCGGGCCCGGGCTTGAGCCCAGGCAATGCCGAAGAGCAGGAGGTTCACCGAGACGCCCAGCCCGAGGACAATCGGCGGCAGGCGTTTGTAAGGGCTGCCTTCAAAGGACGGCGTGGAAGCCAGCGCCAACAACCAGTTGCGATTGGCCAACCGCAGGACGGCTTCGCGGGTGAACTGCGCCGGCTGGGCGCTGCTCGCCCCGGCGGTATAGAGCTGCGAGGACGCCGCCGGCGACTGGCCGTCGAAGAGCTCAACGTGCAGATCATGATCCGCCGGCGACCCGAAAATGCCGCCCACCAGACGGGGAACGTCCAGCACGCCGAAGACAAAGCCGCGCAGGGCGCCACGCCGCTCTTCCACCGTGCCCGTCGGACGACCGGCCAGGAACACCGGCTGAACCAGGATCACCCGCCTGCCCACCTGCTCACCCAGCGAGGAAAAGCCGCTTTTGCTGCTGGCCGTGATGCCCCCCGAATCCCGGGCTGCATCAAGCGTCGGCAGCAAAGCCGGGTCGGTGAACGCATCCATCCCGAGCACGCCGCGCTGAAGGGCGTTTGTCTCGCTGGACAGAACGATTGGACAATAGGCGGGGCGTTCCCCCGCCGGACGGATGCCGTAGCCTGACCCGGCCTGCTTCTGCCACCGGGCTTCGTGCAGCGGGCGTTGCGCTGCCGGGACGAACTCCATGAATCCGAGCGCTGCAAACCCGGGAAAGCGATCCATGAGATCGATGTTGCGCACGAACCGGTTCCATTCGGCGATGTCCAAGGTTTCGCTGGCGGAAAAGAAGCCGCCCAGGCTGATGACCTCATCTTGATACCGCACCAACCGACGCTCTACGGCATCGTGCTTGGCGCGGGCGATCTGGTCGAAGCGATCCTCATCGCGCTCCCGGGCGTTGTCCCGGACGCGCTGGTAGGCGAGGAGGGTGGGCAGCAGGGAGATGACGAGCACCAAATACGCCGCCCCGTAGCGGCGAACATGCTCCGCCCCCCGGCTCCTGCGTCTGTTTAGCGTCAATCCCAATCGAGTCCCGTTGCTTTGATGCCATCAGAGGATAAGGAAAAGCGGCGGGCGGGGAAACTTTTTCCTCGGCTAGAAGAGGCTGTTGACGGCGATGCCCAAGACATTGAGCGGGCCCTGGTCTTCGAGACCTTCCGTCGCCTTGTCGAGTTTCTGAAGGGTCATCTTCGCGTTCTTGAACAGGCTCTCGTCGTTCACGAAGCGACCGACAGTGCCCTGGCCCTTGTTAATCTTCTGCATGATTTCGCGAAGGTTGCTCATCGCCAACGTGGCCTCGTTGTAGAAGGCCTCGTCCTTGAGCAGCTTGCCAAGCGAGCCCTTGCCGGCCTGGAGGTCGGCCTGCACGCCGGCCAGGATGGATTTGGCCGTGCCCATTGTCTCGGTGGTGGTCACGAGAGTCTTGCGGGCATCGCCCAGTGAACTCTTGGCCTCGGTGATGAAGCCGCGGGCGTCGCTGAAGGTGCCTTTGAGGTCACCGATCGCGCCTTTGGCTTCCGTGAGCAGGCCTTGGGCGTCGGCCACGGTCCGGTTGAGGGATTGCATCGTGGCGACGGTGTTGGTGTAGAGGGCTTCATCTTTGAGGAGCCTGCCCAGATTCCCTTCACCGCTGTTGATCTGCCCGGTGATCTTGGGCAGGTCACCCAGGAACTTGGAGATGTTGGTCTGGTTGTCCTTCATGATGCTGGTGAGGGGCCCGAGCATGTTGTTGAGCTGGTCCCCGCTGAAGGTGCTGGCCAGTTTTTCGACACCGCCGACGGCGCCCTCCAGTTTCTGCATGATCGCGGCGAGGTCGGGCTGTTCGGTGGTCTGGATCACGTCGCCGTCCTTGAGTTCCGGCGCGGCGGAGGTGCCGAGGTTGATGGAGACGAAGTTCTGTCCCAACAGGCCGGCGAAGCGGATGGTGGCCTTGGCGTCGGTCTTGACGTCGGTGCCCTGGTTGAGCTTGAGCGTCACCTTCACCTTGCCTTGATCGAAGCCGATCTTCTCCACCTTGCCGACGGGCACGCCGGCCATCTTCACCGGATCACCGACCTTGAGCTCCTGCGCCGTGTTGAAGAGGCCGTGGATGCGATAGCCCTTCTTGAAAAAGTCCGTGCCACCGGCGATCTCGAGCAGGACCACCGCCGCGACCACCACGAGCGCGACGAACATGCCGAGTTTGGTTTCGAGCGAGGTGTTTTTCATGGAATGTCAGTGGGTAAGCATACGCGCCAAAACTGCGCGCGGTGAAGTCAGTTTTTAGGTTTGAAGTCGGCCGTCAAAAACTTGCGCACCAGCGGATGCTGGCTGCGCCGCACTTCCTCGGGCCGGCCGATTTCCAAAATCTCGCCGTCGGCGATCATGGCGATGCGGTCGGCGATGCCGAAGGCCAGGTCCCGGTCATGCGTGACGACAATGCTGGTGGCGTGCGTGCGGTCGCGGAGGGTGAGTATTTCCTGCCCGATGGTGATGGCGATGAGCGGGTCCAGCTCGCTGGTCGGCTCGTCGTAGAGGATCAACTGCGGTTCAATGACCAGCGCGCGGGCCAAGGCGACCCGCTTCTTCATGCCGCCGGACAGCTCGCCCGGGATCTTGTCCTCGGTGCCCTTGAGGCCGACGATGTCGAGCTTCTCGGCGACAACGCGTTGGATTTCCGCTTCAGGCATGAGCCGGTGCTCGCGCAGATACAGCCCCACGTTTTCACCAACCGTCAGTGAGTTCAGCAGGGCGCCGGACTGGAAGACCATCGCCATGCGATAGCGGTCGCGCAGGCCCTCGGCGTGAATGGACTGACCTTCGATGAGCAGTTCGCCGCTATCGGCCTCCTCCAGGCCGATGATGTGCTTGAGCAGGACGCTCTTGCCGCTGCCGCTGGGGCCCATGAGCACGAAGATTTCGCCGCGCTCGACGGTGAAGCTCACGCCGCGCAGCACTTCATGCTGGCCAAAATGCTTGCACAGGCCGCGCGCCTCCACGCGGACGCTCTGGTGCTGGGGGGCGGGGGCGTTCATTTCTCGATCTGCACCAGCAGGTGCGTGAGGAAGTAGTCCAGGATCAGGATGAGCACGATGGAGTTGACCACGGCCTTGGTCACGGTGCGTCCGATGCCGCGCGGCCCGCCGATGGTGCCCAGCCCCTGGTGGCAGGACACCGTGCCAATCACCAACGCGAAGACGAAGGTCTTGTAGAGGCCGTGCAGCACGTCCTTGATTTCAACCGTGTCGCGGAGGTTAGCGAAGAAGGACTGCATGCTCACGGCGATCTGCTGGTTGGTGGAGCAGACCAATGCGCCTCCCATCCAGCCCACCAGGTCGGCAAATATCACCAGCATCGGCAGGCCAACCGCGATGGCGACGATGCGCGGCAGCACCAGATAATGAACGGGGTTGATGTTCATCGTCCGCAGCGCATCGATCTCCTGATACACGGCCATTGAGCCAATCTCCGCCGCCATGGCCGAGCCGATGCGCCCAGCAATCAGCACGGCCATGAGCGTCGGGGCCAGCTCGCGGCAGATACCCAGGCCAACGATCCCGCCGAGGAAATTTGCCAGGCCACGCTCCACCATCACCGGCCCCACCTCCAGCGCCAGCACGCCACCGATGAACACGGAAAGGATGCAGACCATCAGCAGGCTGGCCATGCCGATCTCATAGAACTGCTCCAGCACCTTGCGCCGATGGCGGAGCGCCAACGGTAACGCCTGCAGCGTCCGCCAAAACAGAAACGCCAATCCACCGATATCGCGAAACATAGTTTGAACCCGGGGGGCTCCGTCCGACGCCGTTTGAATTAACCGCGCCGCCCTGGCTTGGCAAGCCGTCCGTCCAGCTCACCCTTGGATGAAATAGCTGAGATTCTCGAGCTCGATGGCGAGGTTCACGTTGTTCACCGTCACGTCCTCGGGCACCTGGAGAACGATGGGCGCGAAGTTGAGAATCCCGACGATGCCCGCATCCACCAACTGGTTGGCCACCTCCTGCGCGGCCGTGACCGGCACCGTCAAAATCCCCATGCGCACCTCCCGGTCGCGGATGACCCGCGGCAGCTCTCCCATGGGCAGGATGCGCGGGAAGCTGGTGCGCAGCCGCGCCTTGGCCGGCTCCGCGTCAAACGCCGCCACCACCTCGAACCCCTCGGGGCCAAAGCCCTGATACGCCAGCAGCGCCGCGCCGAGATTGCCAACGCCGACCAGCACAACGGGTTGCAGGCGGCTGGTGCCCAGCACGTCGGAAATCATGCCAGCCAGCTGCTCCACGTCGTAGCCGAGACCGCGCGTGCCAAAGGTCCCGAAGTAGGTCAGATCCTTGCGCAGCTGCGTGGATTTTACCCCCGCCGCCCGGGCGAGCGCCTCACTGGAAATGGTCGGCAGCCCGTTTTCCTTCAAGCGCAGCAGGCAGCGCAGGTAGATGGAGAGGCGGTAAACCGCCTTGCGCGGAATCTCGGGGCGCGAGGGCTTCTTCAAGACAGGGGCAAGTTAGGGATGAATTTGCGCCGGGGCAAGGCGCGCGGTGCGCCGGCTCAGATCACATATTCGAGGGGATTGTCATGCTCCCCCTGCAACGCCTTCACGCGTTCGCACATCTGCGCCACGGTCACGTTTTCAAGGATTTTCACAATGGCTTCGCGCACTTCCTTCATCACGCTGCGGATGGCGCACTTGCTCTCGTCCGGGCAGGAGCACTTCTCGTAAAAGCGCTCGCTCACGCAGCTCACCGGCGCAAGCGGGCCCTCGATGTGCCGGATGACCGCCGCCAGCGTCACGAACTCCGGCGGGCGCGCCAAGCGGTAGCCGCCCGTCACGCCCCGTCGGCTTTCCACCACGCCCAGCGTTTTGAGGTCATTGAGGATTTGCTCCAGAAAGCGTTTGGGGATGTTCTGCTGCTCGGAAATGGTCTGGATGCGTACCACCTCGCGGTCGTAGTTCAAGCCCAGCACCAGCAGAGCGCGCAGGGCGTATTCGCCGCGAACCGAGAGCTTCATGAGCCAACAATAAAACACGCACTAATTCAGTCAAGATTGATTAAATCATGGTTACATCAGTGCGATTAAAGACCATTTATTCTGATATTTACGCCCTAAATATAATCCCTATTGACTAAGTAGAGTATAAGCCTAAAATTGCCCCCATGTCGAAGCCATCAGCGATCCGAAACGAAGCTCAAAGCAACTGGCTAGCCCTCGTGGCCGAGCAGGTCGGACAACTCCGTTTTGGCGTTGTGCAGATCACGGTGCACGAGTCGCGCGTCGTGCAAATCGAGCGAACGGAAAAAGTTCGCTTGGACAGGCTATCCAGTCAGCCGGCCCAAGCACTAGCAGACCTCCCGGCACCAACGCGGGTTCAAACCCCACTTCATTGACGCCCTGACACCCCATGAGGACAGCCTTCGAGAAGGATTTCGCGCTAGCCCCGTTCCGCCAACCGGCGCGTCAGAGTTTGGACACCGTGCTGGCTCCGTTGGATGCACTCGCGGCCCGTTCACCCAATCTGATCCGCAAGCCGCTAGGAGACTTCGAGTGCGGGGGCGCGCGCTACGCCCTGCCGCGATACGTGTATCTCGGGCCCAAAGGCGGCGGCGACGCGCTTTGCATCGGTATCTTCGCGGCGATCCACGGGGACGAACCGGAGGGTGCGCTGGCGCTCGCGCGGTTCGTCGCGGCCGTGGAGGCCAGCCCGGACATCGCCAAGGGTTACGCGCTCTACCTCTATCCGGTCTGCAATCCCACGGGCTTCGAAGACGGCACGCGGCACGCGCGCGCCGGCGGCGATCTAAACCGCGAGTTTTGGACGCAGTCGCCGCGCGCCGAAGTGCGGCTGCTGGAAGGTGAACTCACCCAGCACCGCTTCCACGGCATCATCACGCTGCACACGGATGACACCAGTGACGGAATGTATGGCTTCGTGGGCTGCGACGTGCTCTCCGAATTCCTGCTGGAGCCGGCGCTCGCGAGCGCGGAGCGATTCCTGCCGCGCAACCGGCGGGGGCAGATTGACGGGTTTCCAGCAGCGAACGGCATCATTAACCGGGGCTATCGCGGCATGCTTCAGTCGCCGCCCGGATTGGCGCAACGGCCCTTCGAGATCACTTTCGAGACGCCGCAACGTGCCCCGCTGGAGCAGCAAATCGAGGCTTTCTCCACCGCACTGCAAGGCATCCTCAGCGAATACCGCCAGTTCATCGGCTACGCGCAGAATATCTAAACCGCGCCGACGCCATTCCATTTTCTCGCCGACCGCGCCACGGAGGCATTATTTGGTAACAAACCGGGAAACGACCCCACCAACGGAGGTTCCTGTGATGAAAACGACAACGCACACGAACCATGAAACTCCGCATTGGAAAGATCCCCGCCCACCCCGCGCCGCATAGCCCGGGCGCATTCACCCTGCTCGAATTGCTGGTGGTCATCAGCATCATCAGCATTCTCGCGGGCCTGTTGCTGCCCGCGCTCGCCAAGGCCAAGGCCCGCGTCCACCAGGTCACCTGCCTGAACAACACCAAGCAGATGGGCCTCGCCACCATCCTCTACAAGGACGACTTCGACGACCGGTATCCGTTCGGAACCAACGTCACCGCCGCCGCGCCCAACGCGCTCTATGATTCAACTTCCTGGCCTAGCCAGCTCATGCGCTTCCTCAACGCCACGACAAACCAGCCGCCCAAAACATATCACTGCCCGTCCGAGCAGGCGCGCGGCTCCGGCAACTTCGGCTATCGAGTGGACTACCGGTCCAACCGCCACATCTTCCGCGACCCGAACTTCAACACGCCCACCGCGTTGCGCGGCGGGCTGATTCCCTCGCCGCACCGGTTCCTCATCCTCTCGCAAAAGACGCCGGGCAACGGCCAGTTCAGTCTGGCAGCGGCCGGCTTCAACAATCACCGCACCGGCTGGAACGACCTTGGGGCCAATCCGACGCGCGGTAACTCGGGCGGAATGGTGCGCCACAACTGGGGCATGAACGCGGCGGCGGCTGATGGCCACTCCACCTGGCTGCGGATGCCCCCATATAATCCCGGCGCAAACCCGCCCGCCGACCTCGGCGACCTCGGCGACGCTACTGACGACCCGCTCAACCAACTTTGGATGCCGGGCCAAAACGCGAAGCTGTTCATCCGCCTGCGCGGCGGCGGTGGCGGGTTTTGAAGCCAAGTCGGCGGCCTGAGGCGTCCGTCATTTCACCGGCCCAAGCGAAGCAACGGCTCAGGGCTTGGCCGGTGGGGTGGGCTGCACCTGCTTGGCGAGTGCGTTGTATTTCTCGACCAGCGCATTGAACTCGCGGGTGCGCTTGTTCAGCTCCTCGATGACGGCGTTGTGCTCCTTGGTGCGGCGCTCGATCTCCTTCACAAGGTCGTTTTGTTTGGCGGCGAGGTCGTTGAACTTGAGCACGGTCGCGTTCCGGTCGTCCGCGAACTTCTTGAGTTCCGCGCCGGCCTGCTGGAGCCGGGCGTCACGCGCAGCCACGGCGGCGGCCCAGTTGGTCACGCTGGTCTTGAGCTGGTCGCGCTCGTTGGTGAGCTGCTTTACCTGACGGTCAAGCGCGGCGAGCTTGGTCTCGGTTTCCTTCAGGGACGTGGTGGCGCGGGTGAGCTGGTCGCGGAAGACCTCGAGGTCGGCGGCGGCGCTCTTCAGTTTCTTGTCCTTCTCGCCGAGGTTCTGGCTGTGGCTGAGGCACAGCTTGCAGGCCTCGTTGAACTCGTGGTTGAGGTGCCGGTTGATGCGCCACTGCTGGACGCAGAGCGCCGCCAGCGCAAGGACGCCGAGCAGGTTGAACCATTGAAGGAAGCGGCTCATTTCCCCTCCGGCGTGCGGATCTCGAAGGCCACCTTCTGGATGCCCGTGCCGCGCACGATGTCCAGCACGCGGATCACGTCGCCGTGCCGGGCGTCCTTGTCGCCGCTGATGAAGACGCGCACCTCGTCGTTGGCCTTGACCAAGGCGGCGAGCGCCACGGCCAGCTCGTTGGGCCCGACCGGTTTGGCGTCGAGGTAGGCCATGCCGGCCTTGTCCACGGAGAGGCTCACGTAGTCGCGCTTGGGGTCCGCCGTGGCCGAGGTGGCGGTGGGCAGGTTCACCTTCACGCTCTTGAGGTTCACCATGCTCAGGCTCACCAGCATGAACGCGGCGAGCAGGAAGAACATGATGTCAATCAGCGGGATGATCTCGATGCGCGCCTCGGCGTTTTCCGGCGGGAGCTTGGAGCCAAGTTTGACGGGCATGGGAGTGATGCGTTGGGCGTAAAACGTAAGGGAGTGAATCAGCGGGTCGCAGCGGGGGCCGGGGGCTTTTCCTCCTTGGGGCGAAAGGCGCTCTGACGGGCGCGCACGGCGCGCTGGCGGGCGAAGGCTTCAAGGTCGTGGCCGTGATGCTTGGCGGATTCCACGAGCAGCTCAACGTGGTTGATGGTGCGCTCCAGGTTGCCGCGATAGTGCGCAAGCCGGCGGTTGAACCAGTTGTAGGGCAGCAGGCAGAGGATCGCGATGCCCAGCCCGCCGGCGGTGGCGATGAGCGCCTCGGCGATGCCGCCGCTGACCTTCGATGGCGCGAGCGCCTCGTCCCCCACAAAGCTGAACGAGTGCATGATGCCCGTGACCGTGCCGAGCAAGCCCAGCAGCGGCGCGAGCGTGATGAATGTGCCGAGGATCCACAGCCGCTTCTCCGCCCGCTCCAGCTCATCGGTCGCGCGGAGCTGCATCGCGCCCAGCAGCGAGGAATGCGCGTGCTGGAGTCCCTCGCCGACGGTGTTGAGATAGGGATCGGGCGAGGATTCGCTCAGGCACAGCGCGCGGTCGAAATCGCCGGCGGCGATGGCGTCAAAGGCCTCCCGCAACTGCGCGTCGCGGCAGCGGCGGTAATGCTGCCACCACCAGAGGCCGCGCTCGGCCACGACCACCAGCGCGGCGATGAGGCAGAAGAGAATCGGCCACATGATGGGGCCGCCCTTGAGGAAGATGTCCACGGCGACGTTGGCAAAGAGGGGAGTCATGCGGGAAAAATCATTTCTTCAGTTCAAAGCGGATGGCGACCTCAAAGAGCCGGACCGGACCGGGCTGGAACTGCCACTGCTCGCGGACCACGCGCAGCG
Organism: uncultured Klebsiella sp.; assembly: GCA_964591495.1. Lineage (GTDB taxonomy): Bacteria > Verrucomicrobiota > Verrucomicrobiia > Limisphaerales > SXTU01 > SXTU01. The sequence continues at coordinate 16,184 of CAZQEW010000023.1, read as the reverse complement.
CCTCCCGGTTGAGCGCGCTCCAGGGCGAGGGCGCGCTGGGTTCCGCCGCCAGCACGCGGCCGTCCGCCCCAACGCTGAGGCGCACGACCACGGTGCCTTCCTGCCCGGCGCGGCGGGCGGACTCCGGGTAACGCGGCGCGGGCTGGCGGCCTTCGCCCTGGCCATAGGTGAGCGTCTGCACGGCGGGCGCGGCGGGGACGTTGCCCGTTGGCTGGCCGGAACTGCCCGGCGGACCTGGCGGACCCGGCGGGGCGGCCTTCGGCACGGGGGTGGGCGCCGGCCGCACGAACGCGGCCTGGTTGAGCTCAACAATGCGCGCGGGGGCTTCCACCGGCAGCGCGAAGGCCACCGCCGGGCTGGGCAACGCGACCGCGACCAGTTGCGGTGCCTGCGGCAGTGCGGGCGGCGCGAAGAGCGGGGGCGGCTCAGCGGACTCCGGCGGCGTGGGCAGCGCGGCGGCGGTGGCGGGCGGCGGATCACTGCTCAGATCCACCTTGAGCAGCTCGGCCTGGATGGTGGTCGCAGGGGGCGGCGGTTGCGGACGCGAGTAAGGCAGCACGAAGCCAAGCCCGCCCACGAGCAGACAGCCCAGCCAAAGCACCAACGTGAGGATGGGGGCCAGGGCCAGCTCCGCCCGGCGGCCGGGGAAGGCGGCGGAATCGCTGGCTGGAGACTGCGCAGGCACGGCCCTCATCGTTTCATGACTGGAGAGCCAGCGTATACCTCAGCCGACGGCTTGTGAATTCGTTTTCTGTCAAGCGCTGCGCAGCATCCGACGACACCGGAGGGGAAGTCTTCCGTCAGCTTGCGATTTGTTTGCGGCGGCTTGCGCCCGGGACTACCCGGGCGCGGGAACCCGCCCGGCGCGTTCAGACGCAGGGGCACTGCACACGCCTGCCGAGCTAAGGCTATTCCGATCAACCTACACCAGCATCACCTGCTTCACTGCGCTGAACCTCTTGCCGCTGCTGTTAGTCGTCCGCACCTGCAGTTCAACCCTCGCGTTTGCAGCCGCCGCAAATGTGCAGCTCATAGGCAGGGCGGAAGTTCTGCGGTGTGGCATCGGCGTTGGTCTCAGTTTCAGCGCAAGCTGTTCAGGACGGCACACGGTAGCTTTGCAAGTTGCTTTCAACAATCGGATGAGCGTGCGCCGGGGAGCTGTTTGTGCGAACGGCGTGATCATGAGGGAGGCTGACTGTCACCTGAGTTTCATCTGCCGAGGTGATTTGAATGGCTCCACCGTGCGCTTCAACGATCCACTGGGCAATGCTCAGGCCCAAACCGCTCCCTTCCAGGTCGCGGTTGTGTGACTCATCCCCCCGATAGAACCGGTCGAAAACGCGTGGCAGGAGTTCGGGGGTGATGCCCGGCCCAGTGTTGGTGATGACCAGTTCCGCCCGCTGCTCAAGTCGCCGCAACATCATCCTGACGCAACCGCCGGGCTGGTTGTGCTTGATGGCATTGTCCGTCAGGTTCAGCAGGAGCTGGCGCAGGCGATGCCGATCTCCCGACAAGGTTGTGGGTTCGCATGGACCAAGGTGGACCTCGATCTGCCGGGGTTGAGCAAGGATTTGCGCGTCGGCAAAACTGTCCCGCACCAGTTCATGCAGCGGCACCGACTCGAAGTGCAACTGCGCCTGGCCGGCATCCGCCTTGGCCAGCAGCGAAAGGTCGGAGACGATTTTACTCAGGCGCTGGATTTCATCCAACTGGCTGGAGAACACCTCGCGCTGGCGCGGAGTGGTTTCCGGGTCGTCGAGGGCGGCTTCGATTTCCCCGTGGAGCAGAGCCAGGGGTGTCTTCAACTCATGGGAGGCGTTCAGGGTGAAATCCCGCGTGCGCTTAAAGGCCTCCTCCAGCCGCGCGTGACTGGCATTCAGCGCCTCCGTCAGGCGATCCACCTCGTCTCCGTTGTGGGTGCGGGGCAGTGGCTCGCGCAAATTGTGGGCCTGCAACCGGCCCACTGCGGTGGCGAGGTTTTCCAGGGGCCGCAGGGCCTTGCGCAACAGCCACGAGCCGCCGACCACGGTCAGCACGGTCAACGGCAGGAGGCAGAAAAAGATCACCTCGGCGATTTCCTCCGCCACCGGATCGTGCGGGCGGCCATCGGCGGCCCGCCAGGCCTGCTCGACGATGAGTTCAAAATACATCATGCCCGCCGTCAGGATGACCGACAGCAGCAGAATGCCGCCATACCAGAGGGTCAAACGCTGGCGGATGGTCATGCGGACTCCTTCAGCACGTAGCCGACCCCGCGCACGGTGTGCAACAGCCGAGGCGAAGCGGGGTCATCAATCTTTTCCCGCAGGCGCTTGATGTAGACGTCCACGAGGTTCGAGCCGGGATCAAAATCGTAATCCCACACGCCTTCCACGATGGCCATGCGACTGCAAACGCGCCCCGACGACTTCAACAGGAATTCCAGCAGCCGGTATTCGCGCGTCGTCAGCTCAACCGCCCGCTCGCCGCGCCGCACCTTGTGGGCAACGGTGTCCATGATCAAATTGGCCAACCTCAATTCGACCGGGCGCGACTCCCCGCCGCGCCGCCCCAGCGCACGAACCCGTGCCACCAGCTCGGCCAGCACAAATGGCTTGGCCAGGTAATCATCGGCCCCGGCGTTCAAGCCCTCCACCCGCTCACTGACATCCCCCCGCGCCGTCAGCAGCAGCACAGGCACCCGCACCCCGCGCTCGCGCAACTGGCGGAGCACACTCAGGCCATCGCGTCCGGGCAGCATGATGTCGAGGATGATCACATCAAATAAAGTGGCGCTCGCGGTCCCCAGCACTTCATCGCCGCGATGCAGAGCATCCACTGAAAAGCCCTCCGCCTGAAGCGCCTTGCGGACAAAGAGCACCAGCTTCTTTTCGTCTTCCACCATCAATATCCGCATAGGCTGTATGGCCATCATCCCGACGGCGTGGGGGCGCTGTCAAACCGCCACTTTCACGGGCGGATGACAGTTTTGTCATTTGCCGTTCATTCGCCGTTCATCATCCGCCGCTATTGAACAGCCATCCGGCAAGCCGATGGAGCCATGAGACGAGCGAATAATTTTGCCGCCGCGCTGCTCGCTGGCCTGGGCCTGCTGGCCGGGGTGGGCTGCGCGCATTACGAGCCGCGCCCGCTTGCGCCCGAGACGGCGGCGGCGGACTTCGAGGCGCGTTCACTGGCGGACGTGGGCCTGAAGCAGTTCGTCGAGGCCAATCTGTCCCGAGAACTCCCGGCGTGGCCGCCGGCAGCGTGGGATTTCGACACGCTCGCGCTGGCGGCGTTCTACTTCCATCCCGACCTCGATGTGGCCCGCGCCCGTTGGGACGTGGCGCAGGCGGGACAAATCATGGCCGGGGAGCGGCCCAATCCGACCGTCAGCCTGCAACCCGGCTACAGCACCGGCCTGGGCCCGCCCTGGTTGCTGGGCCTGAACTTCAACATTCCCATCGAGACCGCCGGCAAGCGCGGCTACCGCCTCGCCCAGGCCCGGCAGCTTACCGACGTCGCGCGGCTGAACCTCGCCACCGTGGCGTGGCAGGTGCGCAGCCGCGTGCGCCGCAGCCTGCTGGACCTTCAGGCGGCGGGGGAGCTGGAGCAGTTGCTCATCCGGCAACAGGCGATGCAGGCCGCCATGGTGAAGGTGCTGGAGGACCAGCTTGCCGCCGGCGCGGTGTCGCGGCTCGAAGTGGCACGGGCCACCGCGGCCAGCGAGACCACGCGGCTCGCGGTGGTGGATGCGCAGCAGCAGGCCGCCGAGGCCCGCGCCCAGCTCGCCGCCGCGCTCGGCGTGCCCGCGCGGGCGCTAGCGGACGTGAATCTCGTCACGGACACCGCCGCGCCGCCGCCGTTGCCCGCCGCCGAAGTGCGCCGGGCCGCCCTGCTCAACCGCGCGGACATCCTCGGCGCGCTGGCGGAATACGCCGCCGCCCAGTCGGCACTGCAATTGGAAATCGCCCGGCAATACCCCGACATGCAGCTCGGCCCCGGCTACCAGCTCGACCGCAGCTTGAATCAGTGGCGGCTCGGTTTCACGGCCGCGCTACCCGTATTGCACCAAAACCAGGGCGCGATTGGGCAGGCCAACGCCCGGCGCACGGAAGCCGCGACGCGCTTCACCGCGTTGCAGGCGCGGGTGGTCGCGGACATTGACCGTGCGCTGGCCACGTATCACGCGGTGCAGGCCAAGACCGGCGCGGCGGATGCGTTGCTGGCCCGGTTGCGCCAGCAGGAGGAACTCACGCGGGCCATGATTGCAGCGGGCGAGGCGGCCAAGCCCGCGCTCCTGACTGTTCAGCTGGAATTCCTCACGGCGCACCTCGCGCGGCTGGACGCGCAGGTCAAGGCCCGGCTGGCGCTCGCCGCCTTGGAGGATGCGGTGCAAGGCCCGTTGACCGACGCCCTGCAAACCAGTCCGCGTCCCGCCATCGCTGCGCCCGTGCCCGTCGTGAAGCCGTAACCCCCCTCGCCGCCCACTGCTGCCATGAACTCCCGATTGCTCCTCGCGCTGCTGGCACTGCCGCTCACCCTCGTCCGGCTGTCCGCCGCGCCTGCCGCCGCCACGCCCGCCACCGTGACCAAGGAAGGCGACCTGGTGGTCGTCGTCCTCAAGCCCGAGGCCGAGCAGCGGCTGCGCTTGAAGGTGGTGCCGGTCGAGCGCCGCGCCATCCCGGCCACGCGGCTGTTTGCCGGCGAGGTGGTCGTGCCGTTGGCCGGGCCGGGCGGCGGTATTGCGCCGGTGCTCGGCGGCACGCTGGATGAAGTGCTTCGGCTCGCGGACCTCCAAGCCGCCGCCGATGGCCGCATGCTGCTAGCGCAGGTGCAAATCGAGGCGGCCCACATCGCCCTCGAACGTGCGCAGAAGATGTTGAAAGCCGAGGCGGGCAGCGTGCGCGTGGTGGACGAAGCCAAGGCCGCGCTCGCGATCGCCGAAGCCACGCTGACGGCGGCCAAGGCCCAGCGCCAGATTCTCGGCTCACCAGTCGGGCAGGCCGGCGGGGCACGGCGGTCGTGGGTCCGCGTCGCCATCTACAGCGGCGAGGCGGCGTTGCTGGACGCGAAGGCAAACGTCGCCGTCCGCGCGCTCACCGCCACGGGCAACGGGCAAAATGCGAAGCCGGTGGCCGGTCCACCCACGGCCAACGCCGCCGTAAACACGGTGGACTGGTATTACGAGCTGCCCGCTGACACCGCGTTGCGCGCCGGGGAGCGCGTGGCGGTGGAAATCCCCACGCCGGAAAGCAAGGTGGACAGCCTTGTGCTGCCCTTCAGCGCCGTGCTGCACGACATCCACGGCGGCCAGTGGGTCTATGAGCAGACCGCGCCGCATACCTACACGCGCCGCCGCGTCCAGGTCGCGCGGTTGGCGGGCGGCGACGCCGTGCTGACCAGCGGCCCGCCCGTGGGCAGCAAAATTGTCACGGACGGCTCCGCCGAATTGTTCGGCACGGAATTCATGACGGGGAAGTAACCGCCCACCCACGCCGTCATGCTGAACTCACTTGTCACCTGGGCGCTGAACATGCGCGTGCTGGTCGTCGCCGCGGCGGTCGCGCTGCTCGTGGTTGGCATCAACGCCACGAAGAACGCGCCGCTGGATGTCTTCCCCGAGTTCGCCCCGCCGCTGGTCGAAGTGCAGACGGAAGCCCCCGGCCTCTCGACGGAAGAGGTGGACGCGCTCGTGACTGTGCCGTTGGAAAACTCGCTCAACGGCCTGCCCTTCCTCAAAACCATTCGCTCCAAGTCCGTCCTCGGCCTGTCCTCGGTGGTGATGATTTTCGACACGGGCACCGACATCCTGAAAGCGCGGCAGCTCGTGCAAGAGCGGCTGAACCTCGCCCAGACCCGGCTGCCCGCGGTGGTTAAGCCGCCCGTGCTGATGGCTCCCTATTCCTCGTTGAGCCGCGTGCTCAAGGTGGGTCTGACTTCAACCAATCTCTCGCAGATGGAACTCAGCGAACTGGCGTTGTGGACCATCCGCCCGCGCCTGATGACCGTGAAGGGCGTGGCGAACGTCGCCATCTGGGGCCAGCGCGACAAGCAGTTCCAGGTGCTCGTGGACCCGCAGCGCCTGCGCGCCGCCGGCGTCACGTTGGACGCCGTCACCCGCGCGGCGGGCGACGCAGCCATCCTCAGTCCCGGCGGCTTCATTGACACGCCGAACCTGCGCCTGAGCGTCACGCAGCTTGGCCTCATCACCACGCCCGAAGACCTCGCGCGCACCGTGGTGGAGTTCCGCAACGGCGCGCCCATCCGGCTCGGCGACGTGGCGGAAGTGCGCGTCGGCCATCCCGCGCCCATCGGCGACGCAGTCATCAACGACGGCATCGGCATCCTGCTCATCGTGGAAAAGCAGCCGTGGGGGAACACGCTGGATGTCACCGAGGGCGTCGAGAAGGTGCTGGCCGAACTCAAGCCTGGCCTGCCCGGCGTAAACGTGGACAGCACCATCTTCCGGCCCGCCACGTTCATCCAGCTTTCGATTGACCATCTCACCGAGGCGCTCTGGCTCGGGTGCTTGCTGGTCGTGGTCATCCTCGCGCTGTTCCTTGGCGACTGGCGCACCACGGTCATCAGCCTCACGGCGATCCCGCTCTCGCTCGCCATTGCCCTGCTGTTGCTGCGCTGGCGCGGCGAAACCATCAACACGATGATCCTGGCCGGCCTCATCATCGCGCTGGGCGAGGTGGTGGACGACGCCATCATTGACGTGGAAAACATCCTGCGCCGGCTGCGCCAGAACCAGACCTTGGTGAATCCGCTCCCGCGTTTTCAGGTGGTCCTCAATGCCTCGCTCGAAGTCCGCAGCGCCGTGGTCTATGCCAGCGTCATCATCGTGCTGGTCTTCCTGCCCGTGTTCTTCTTGCCCGGACTGGCGGGGACTTTCTTCCGGCCATTGGCTTTGTCCTACATCCTTGCCATCGCCGCCTCGCTGGCGGTGGCGCTCACGCTCACGCCCGCGTTGTGCCTGATGCTGCTCAACGTCAAGGCCACGCAGCATCGCGAGGCCTGGCTCACGCGCGGCATGAAGGCCGCCTACCGCGCGGTGCTCCCGGTCTTCGCGCGCCGGCCGTGGCTGTCGGTCGCCGTCCTCGCGGTGGCCTTCGCCGCCTCCGGTTGGGTCTGGAAGACGAAGCTGAAGGAGGAGTTTCTGCCCAACTTCAAGGAACGCGACTTTCTGATGCACTGGCTGGAGAAGCCGAACACATCGGTCGAGGCGAGCACACGCATCACCATCGCCGCCGCGAAAGACTTGCTCGCCGTGCCCGGCGTGCGCAACCAGGGCGCGCACATCGGCCGCGCCGAAGTGGCGGACGAAGTGGTCGGGCCGGACTTCACGGAGCTGTGGATCAGCATTGACCCGAATGCCGACTACGACACGACCATCGCCAAGGTGCAGGCGGTGGTGGACAGCTACCCCGGTCTTGTCCGCGACCTGCTGACGTTCCTGCGCGAGCGCATCAAGGAAGTCCTGACCGGCGCGAGCGCCAGCATCGTGGTGCGCATCTACGGCCCGGACCTCGAAACGCTGCGCCGCCAGGCCGCCGAGGTGGGCGCGGCCTTGAAGGACGTGCCCGGCGTCAGCGCCCTCAAGGTCGAACCGCAGGCGCTCGTGCCGCAAATCACGGTCAAGCTGCGCCCGGAATCCGCCGCGTTGCATGGTCTCACCGCCGGGCAGGTGCGCCAGGCGGTGACGACGCTCATCAGCGGACGCAAGGTGGGCGAAGTCTATCAGGAGCAACGCGTGCATGATGTCGCCGTCTGGAGCCTGCCCCACGTCCGCGCCGACTACACGACGCTGCGTGACCTGCTCATCGAAACGCCGCGCGGCGGCCATGTGCGCCTTGCGGATGTGGCCGACCTCGCCATCGTGCCCACGCCCAACGCCATCAAGCGCGAGGGCGCGTCGCGCCGCATTGACGTGACCTGCAACGTCAGCGGGCGCGCGCTCGGCGACGTGGTGCGCGACGTGGAGCAGCGCGTCGGCAAAGTGAAGTTCACCGCCGGCTACCATCCTGAAATCCTGGGCGAATGGGCCGAACGGCAGGCCGCGCAAGAACGCCTGGGCTGGCTCGCGCTTGCCTCGCTGGCGGGCATCCTCGTCCTCCTGCTCGCGGACTTCCAATCCCCGCGCCTGGTGCTCCTCATCGCGCTCACGCTGCCCTTCGCGCTCATCGGGGGCGTGTTCGCGGCCTGGCTGGGCGGCGGGGTGCTGTCGCTCGGCTCGCTCGTCGGCTTCGTCACCGTGCTCGGCATCGCCGCACGCAACGGCATCCTGCTCGTCAGCCACTACCGGCATCTGGAAAAAGAGGAGGGCCAGTCCTTCGGCCTCGACCTCGTTTTGAAGGGCAGCGAGGAACGGCTCATTCCCATTCTGATGACCGCCACAACGGCTGCGTTCGCGCTGCTGCCGCTGGTGCTCAAGGGCGACGTGCCCGGCAACGAAATCGAGCGCCCGATGGCGATGGTGATCCTCGGCGGCTTGGCAACCAGCACGGTGCTGAACCTGTTTCTCCTGCCGGCGTTGTATGCCCGGTTCAGCGGCCGGCCGGCCCTACGGTGAGCGCGGCACCTCAGAACTTCACCGACAGGCCGACGTAATAGTTCCGGCCGTAAGCGGGCTGGATGCCGTCGGCGCGCACCCGCGAGAAGTAGTCTTCGCCGAGCAGGTTGTTGATGCCGGCGAGCAGCGAGACGGTGTCTTTGTGAAGCCGCACTTCAGCGGTCAGATCCCAGACCATGTAGGCGGGGATGAAGCCGCTGCTGGCCGGGTTGGCCGCGGCAAAAAGGCCGTTGTTGTCATTGGCCCAGTGGCTGTCCACAAAAGTGCCCATCAATCCGAAGCGACCCCAGCGCTTGCTGTGGAGCGTCGCGCCGACCCGCACCAGATGGTCCGGCGCGTATTGCGGCGTCAGGCCGGTGAGCGGGCCGGACTCGAAGCGGGCGTCGAGGAACTCCACGTTGCCGTGCAGGTTGAAGGCGAGGTCCCGCTCGCCCGGCTGCCCGCCGGTGCGCGCGTCGTAAAGGCCCAGCAGGTCCACTTCGAGCGCCAGATCCACACCCTGGTTGATGGATCGGCCCACGTTCTGAATGTTCGCGCCAACGCGGCCAAAGCGGTTGTCGTAATCAATGAGGAACACGCTGGCGTCGTAGGTCAGCCAGGGCTGCGGCGCGCCCCGCAGGCCCAACTCGTAAGTCCAGGAGTGCGCGGGTTCAAGGTTGGCACTGACGGTGTCGGCCGTGCCCAGGGGAACGGCGTCGGTAAAGGTCTTGGCCTTGTAGCCTTCGGAAACATTCGCATAGCCCTCGTGGCCGCGCCCGAAATCATAGGCCAGGCCCAGCGCCAGCAGGGGCACGACCTCGACGTAAGAATCGCGGGAGAGCGCCGCCTTGGGCGTCACAGCTTCGCCGGTGCCGTTGTTGACCAGTTCGGTGATGTGCTGGTGAATGGTCTCCAACCGGACCGCCGGCACGACGCTCAACTTGGCAAAGGTGAACTTGTTCTCCGCGAAGATCGCCCCGTAGGCCGTGCCGCGCCGCGACTGCTGCCGGAGCGCGCCGTCCTCCGCGGTGATTGTCTCGCCCCGCCGCACCGAGAAGGGTGCGTCCGAATAATACGTGGTGAAGCCGGCCGTGAGCGTGTGGTCGTTGTCCCACGCGGTCCAGTCGTGGCGCGCGCGCGCGTCGGTGCCGGAAAAATAGTATTGGTGCTCCGCGAGCAGGTTGTCGCGGTTCCCATCGGCGTCCGCGACCGGGACCGCCGCCAGCGTGCCAAAGCCAGCGTCCGTCTGCCGGCGGCTGAACCGCCGCGAGTAGCCGCCCCAGACGCGTGCCTCCGCGCGGGTGGCGGGGCTGAAGTCATGCTCAACGGTCAGCGAGGGCGCGTAACGCTCAACCCTCACCCGATCGGAGGCGTGCTGCGTGGCGTTGCGGTTGGCCGCGTAGTTGAAGACTGCGCCGCCGGCGGGCGCGACCGTGCCCAACGTCAGCCCGCCCGGCTCCCCGCTGTCCCCATTGAAGGCATCGAAGCCGAGCGTCCACCGCGTTTCCCGGTCGGCGTCCAGGACCAGCTTGAAGGTGCCGCCGGTGACGCGGAAGTCGCTGTTCACGTCGCGGAAGCTGTCGCCCTGGCGGTGGTCGAGATAACCCAGGTAGCCGACGCGGCCTTGCTTGCCTTCAACCGACGCGTAAGTGGAATACAGGCTGTCCGAGCCGAACACCTGGTTCACGCTCGCTGCGAACGCGCGATCGCGGCGCGGCTGGTGTGTGACGTAGTTCAACGCCCCCGCCGGCTGCGGGCCGAACAGCAGCGAGGCCCCGCCCCGGACGAACTCCAGCCGGTCCACCGAGGTCAACGGCGGCGCGTAATACACGGTGGGGTAGCCGATCAGGTCCATCGCGAAGGGGATGCCGTCGCGCAGCACCATCAGGTCCTGCGATTCGTGGGGATCACCCACGCCCCGCGAGCCGAGGTTGAGGAAGGCGGGGTTGGGCATCTCGCTGACGATCAGGCCGGGCGTCTTGGTGAAGGCCTGCCGGTAGTTGTCCGACTGGATCAGCGGCAGCGCGTCGAAATCAATGACCGTGGTCTTCTTGCCGGAGTAAATGCGGGTGCCCTCGACCGCCGGGAGGAACGTGGGCTGCACCGTGGCGTCCGCCTGGGACTCGCCGGTCACGACGACGGTGGGCAACTTGACGGGCCCCTTCTCCGCGGGTGCGTTGGTGGCGGTTTGTGCCGCGGCCAGGCCAGCGAGCAGGATGGTGTTCACCAGCGACGCGGTGCCGAGTGAGCGCGCGGCGGACTGAGAGCGGAGTTTGGGTTGTTTCATGCTTGCGGTATGCAATCCGGGCGGGCCGCACGGCCACCGCACCACCAACTCATCAGGAGGAACACACACAAAGCCGCGGCCCGCCCGGACGAGGACAGTTCTAAGGGGCGGGAGAAAAGTGCGCTTCCGTCAGCTTGCGGAAAGTTTGCGGCGCCTTGCAGCGCGGGGCGGCGCTTTCCGCCACTCCCGTGGCTCGCGGGTCCCGGCGGCGGCAACCCCAATCGGGCCGCGCCCCGGCCACCTATTCCCGATCCGCCTGCTGCGACGGCATCTGCAGCGGATACAGTCCCGGACAGCAGCCGAAGGTTTCGTGGAAGGCCGTGCTGAAGTGTCCCACGCTGGAATAGCCCACCTCCATCGCAGCCTGCGTGACATTGAACTTCCCGGACCGCAGGAGTTCGGCGGCGCGCTCCAACCGCACCTGCCGCAGGTATTGCGAAATGGTCATGCCCATCTGCTCCGTGAACGTGCGGCTAAGGTAGAACGGGCTGCACCCCACGCGCTGGCCGAGCTCCTCCAGCGGGAGCGGTTCGGCAAGGTTGGCGCGCACGAGGGCCGCCGCCTTTTCCACGCGCTCCTGGGCCACATGCGTCTGCCGCGTGCAGAAAAACGCCTCCTCCGCCGTGTGGTCGAAGAACAGCTCGGCCGCGACCTCATACGCCTTGGCGGTAAACCACATCGTGCGCGCCGCGCCGGCCACAGGCGGCGAACGCAGGGCGGCCACCAGCAGCCGCAGCCGGGGCGTGAGCGGCTGCGCCACGTCCACGGCGGAGACGGGCTTTTTCGCTTCCAATACACGCTGCACGAACGGCCGCATTTGGCCCAGGCCGCCGGGCAGATTGCGGCGCAGGAAGTCCGGGCTGAACTCCACCGTGAGGAACTGATGGCGCTGCCCCGCCTCGCGCGAGGCGGCCAACGGCGCGTCGCCGACGAGGTAAAGCGTCGCCGAGTCGGCGCGCAGTTCAACTTCGCTGCGCTTTGCCGCGATGTGCGCCGTGCCGGTCAGGTTCAGGCATACCTCGAGACCTTGGGGATGAAAGCTCCTCCCCCAATCAACCCGGGCGGACGGCTCGAAGTCGTGCCACTCGAAGCTCCAGCCCATGCCGGCGAAGCTGCCACAGAGCGGATGCCATGCGCCGGGCCACGCCTGCCAGAAGGGGCGTTCGCTGAACGGCTGCGTGGTGCGGTGCGGCACGGCGCGACTGTAGCCCAACCGTCAAGCGACCGCATCCGGCCGTTTGACGGCGTAGTTTAGCCTTGTCCCCGCAGCAGCGCCCCGGCGAAATCGCCCCATGCGCCCACTTGCTTCCCTCTCGCTCCTGCTCGCCCTCATTTCCACCCAGGTCTCCGCCGCCGATTGGAACCAATTCCGCGGTCCCGGCGGTTCCGGCCTCAGCGATGCGAAGGGCGCGCCGCTCAAGTGGTCCGATACCGAAGGCCTCTCCTGGAAGACCGACCTGCCCGGCCCCGGCGCGTCCAGCCCCGTCGTCTTCGGCAACAAAATCTTCCTCACCTGCTACACCGGCGTGCAGCCCGGACGCGGCGCGAGCCTCGATGACTTGAAGCGCCACCTCCTCTGCCTCGACCGCGCCACCGGCAAGCTCCTCTGGAATACCCCCGTCCCGGCTGACCTTCCCGAGCAATCCGGCATCCGCGAAGACCACGGCTATGCCACCAGCACGCCGGTGGTGGACGCCGAACGAGTGTATGTGTTCTGGGGCAAGTCCGGCGTCTTTGCCTTTGACCACGCCGGCAAAAAACTCTGGAACACCAAAGTCGGTGACAAACTCAACGGCTGGGGCTCCGCCACCTCCCCTGTGCTGCACAAGGACTTGGTCTATGTGAACGCCAGCGTCGAGAGCGGCACGCTTGTCGCGCTCGACAAGAAGACCGGCACGCAAAAATGGAGCGCCCGCGGCATCAACGAATCCTGGCACGCCCCCCTCGTCGTCCCCGCCGCCGGCGGCAAAGCGGAAGTCATCGCCGCCTGCATCCAGAAAGTCTTCTCCTTCGACGCCGACACTGGCGAGCAGCTCTGGGTCTGCCAAACCGGCATCGGCTGGTATATGTGCCCTACCCCGCTCACCCGCGACGGCATCATCTACGCCATTGGCGGCCGCAACCCGCAGAACGGCCTCGCCATCCGCGCTGGCGGCCGCGGCGACGTGACCGGCACCCATCTGGTCTGGAAAATCAACAAAGGCTCCAACGTCCCCACGCCCATCCTCCACGGCGACCAACTCTACTGGGCGCACGAAAACCTCGGCGTCGTCTACTGCGCCAGCGCCAAGACCGGTGAAATGATTTACGAAGAACGCCTCAACCCCAACCCCGGCCAAATCTACGCCTCCCCCGTGCTCGCCGACGGTAAACTCTATTACGTCGGTCGCCAAGGCCGCATCGTCATCGTCGCCGCCAGCCCGAAGTTTGAGGTCCTCGCCGACAACACCTTGGAAAACAACCGCGGCGTCTTCAATGCCACCCCCGCCTTCGACGGCTCCCGCCTCCTTCTCCGCTCCAACCGCGCCCTTTACGCCATCGGGAAGTAGCACCACCTCCGAGCCCCACATGCAGAAACAGTTCTGGCGCAAATGGATTTGGCTCGCGGCCTTGGCGGGCTGCTTTGGAGGCGCGTGGGAGGCTGGCGGGGAGGAGCCGGCGATTCGGGTTGAGCGCGATGTCGTCTATGAACGCGTGGGCCGTGTGGAACTGCGGCTCAACCTAGCCTTGCCCGGCAAGGGCCTCGGCCCGTTCCCCGCCGTGGTCTGCATTCATGGCGGGGGCTGGTATCAGGGAGATCGGCGCGACATGGATGCGATGACCGAGTTGCTTGCGCGACGCGGCTATGTGGCGGCCTCCGTGAGCTACCGGCTGGCGCCCAGTGCCCGTTTCCCTGCCCAGCTCGAGGATTGCAAGGCGGCCGTGCGCTGGCTGCGGGCAAACGCCGCAAAATACCGCATCAACCCAGATTGCATCGGCGCGTTGGGGCCCTCCGCCGGCGGCCACCTGGCGTGTCTACTGGGTGTCACCGGTGAGCAGGACGAACCTACCCGCGCCAACGGCGAGCGCGAACCGTCCAGCCGAGTGCAGGCCGTGGTGAGTTTCTTTGGCCGCACAGACTTCACGCGGAAGACCTGGCCGGACGAGCTGGAGCGGAAAATCTTCGTGCCGCTCATCGGCGCTTCATTCGAGGATCAACCCGGACTTTACCGGCGGATTTCGCCGATCACGCACGTGTCCCGGACCGCCGCGCCCTTCCTGCTTTTCCACGGCTCCGAAGATAAACTGGTGCCACCCCGGGACGCGACTGACATGGCCGAAAAACTTCGGACCGCCGGGGTGTCCGCCACATCAGTCATCGTCGAAGGAGCCGGCCACGGCTCGGGGGATTGGATCCAAAAGTGGGCCAAACCCATCGAGCAGGCCGTGGCCTTTTTTGACGAACACCTGAAGCGGTGATCAGCCCGATCGCAGGCTTGGCCTAGTCCTCGAACCCGCTGACGCCTTCGCCACCCCCTGCTCCGCAACAATTGCGCCCTCTAAGCCGTTAGGAAATAGGCGGCCGCGGCGTCAGACGTGGTAGCCTTCCTCGCCGTGTTCCGTGAGATCCAGGCCGATGGTCTCGACCTCCTCGCTGACGCGCAGCCCGCCGCAGACTACGCCGACGAGCTTGGCCAACACCAGGGTGCCGACCACGGACCAGACCAGCACGATACCCCCGGCCTTGAGCTGCTCCAGCCAGAGCGTGCTGCCGACCAGCGCCTTGATCCGGTCTGCGCCCAGATTGGGGTTCGCCGCCGTGGTGGCGAAGACGCCGGCGAGCAGGGTGCCCACCGTGCCGCCCACGGCGTGCACGCCGAAGGTGTCGAGCGAGTCGTCGTATTTGAACCGGGACTTGATCACGTTGCAGGCGAACCAGGTGACCGCGCCGGCGGCGATGCCGATGAACACGGCGACGCCCGGGGTGACGAAGCCGCTGGCCGGGGTGATGGTGGCCAAGCCCGCGACCGCACCGGAGCAGAAGCCCAGCACGGAGGGCTTGCCGCGCAGCACGAATTCAATGGCCGGCCAGGTGATGCAGCCGGCGGCCGCAGAAAGGGTGGTGGTGACGAAGGCGTTGACCGCCACGCCGTCCGCCGCGACGGCGCTGCCGGCGTTAAAGCCATACCAGCCGGCCCACAACATGCCGGTGCCCACCATGCAGAGCGCCAGGCTGTGCGGGGGCATGGGTTCACGGCCGTGGCCGAGGCGTTTACCAAGGACGATGCACAGGGCGAGCGCGCTCCAGCCGGAGGTCATGTGGACGACGATGCCACCGGCGAAATCGATGGCCTTGATCTTGGCGGCGTCGTTCCAGAGGCCGTTCATCCAACCATCCGCACCCCAAACCCAGTGGGCGGCGGGAAAATAGACGACGAACATCCAGAGCACGCTGAAGAGCATGATGGCCGAGAACTTCATGCGCTCGGCAATGGCACCGATCGTCAACGCGGGGGTGATGATGGCGAACATCAGCTGATACACCATGAACAGGCTGTGCGGAATCCATGCGGAATAGTCGGGATTCGGCTCCGTGCCCACGCCCTGCAGGAATGAATGCTGGAGGCCGCCGAGCCAGCCGTTGCCTTTCCCAAACGTCAGGCTGTAGCCGCACGCCCACCACAGGAGGCTGACCACGCCCGCCAGTCCCAGACATTGCGCCAGCACGGACAGGATGTTCTTTTTCCGCACCAGCCCCCCGTAAAACAGGGCGAGGCCCGGCAAGGTCATGAACAACACCAGCGCGGCGCTGGTCATCATCCACGCGCTGTGACCGGGGCCTGGGCCGGCGATCCTGGACTCTGCCTTGCCATCCGTCGCGCGCGGTCCGTTGTTCACGTAAGCCTCGAGGTCGCCCACACGTTGCTCCAAGGTCGGCTCGGGTTTCTTGGCGGCGTCGGCGGCGGTGCCATCCACGGGGATGAGCCAGAGGGTCGCAGCGATCAGGCAGGCGGAGAGCAATTTCATGGCAGGGAGGCGCTCGGGTTGGGCACGCACGGCCGGCGATCAAACCGCCTGTTCGCCCCGCTCATCGGTGCGGATGCGGATGGCGTCCTCGAGGGTGGACACGAAAATCTTTCCGTCGCCGATCTTGCCCGTCTTGGCAGCCTTGGAAATGGACTCCACCACGGCCTTGGCCTGGGTGTCGGCGACCACCACCTCGATCTTGGTCTTGGGCAGGAAGTCCACGGTGTATTCCGAACCGCGGTAGATTTCCGTGTGGCCTTTCTGGCGGCCAAACCCCTTGACCTCGGTGACGGTCATTCCGGTGACGCCCAGCTCGCGGAGAGCATCCTTAACTTCCTCGAGCTTGAACGGTTT
>CAZQEW010000022.1:0-47031 GCA_964591495.1 uncultured Klebsiella sp. | reverse complement strand
TAAAACGTGGACACGGTGCGGTGTGGTTCCTATGGTCGGGCCATGAATTCCATTGGGCAGCTGGCGGGTTTGGCCGTCGCAGCGCTGCTAGCGGCGGGGCAAGCCCTGGCGGCAGAGCGGCTGAAGATTCCCTCCGAGTTCGACTGTCCGCCGGCAGTTGGGCCGGTGAAGCTCGACGGAAAGGCGGACGAACCGGCCTGGGAAAAGGCGCTGATCATTGAGTCGTTTGTGGCGAACTGGGCCAGCCGGCCGGGTCGCACCAGGACGAAGGCCCGTCTGATGTGGGATGACGAATACCTTTATTTCCACGCCGAGATGCAGGACGCTGACCTTTACGCGGACATCCGTGAGACCAACGGGAACCTCTGGGAAAACGACGTGTTCGAGCTGTTCTTCCGGCCCTCGGACAGCGCGCTGGCTTACTACGAGTTTCAGGTCAACCCATTGAACGCCCGGCTGCATCTGTTTTTTCCCGCGCGCGGGGCGGGCAGCCTGCGGCGGGCGCGCAGTTCGGGCGATGACCGGGCGTTCGGTATGCTGACTGCCGTGGCGCTACGCGGGACGTTGAACAACTGGCGGGATGAAGACGGCGGCTGGTCGGTCGAGGGCCGCATTCCGTGGAAAGATTTCGCCCGCACCGGGGGCGCGCCGAAAGCCGGCGACACATGGCGGTTTGCCCTGTGCCGGTATGACTACTCGAAGTATTTCGAATCACCCGACCTGACGAGCTGCGCCCCGTTGACGACCGGAAGTTTCCATCGCTACGAGGATTACGCCCGTCTGAAGTTTGTCGGTCCAGCCCGTTGAACGCCCATGAAACTCATCAGCCCCGCCCTCATCCTCCTGCCGTTGCTGGCTGCCCAGATTTTCGCCCAGCCCATGCGGCCCAAGGATGACACTGCCAGCGACTTCGCCCAGCAGGCCATCGCAGCGTATCGCCGGGGCGATCTGCCCGAGGCGATTGCGCTGGCGACGAAGCTGGCCGAGGCCGCACCGAAGCAGCCGCAGGGGTGGTTCCTCCGTGCCCAGCTCCACGCTGCACAGCGCGACCATGCGAAGGCCGCCGCCGACTATTCCGAGGTGCTCAAGCTCGACCCGAAATCCGCCAACGCCTGGCAGGCGCGCGGCGAGGCCCACTTCAAACTCGGCAAAATCACCGAATCCATCGCCGACTTCGACAAGTTCCTCGAACTCGTGCCCGCGCAGAAGCCGCATCACTGGCAGCGCGGCATCTCGCTCTACTACGCGGCCCGTTTCAAGGACGGCAAGGAACAGTTCGAAATCCACCAGACCGTGAATTCAAACGACGTGGAAAACGCGGTCTGGCATTTCCTCTGCGCCGCGCGCGCGGACGGGCTGGTGGCGGCAAAGAAGGGACTCATCCCCATCGAGGGCGACGGCCGCGTGCCGATGGCGGAGGTGCACCGGCTCTTCGCCGGCAAGGCGAAACCGGACGACGTGCTGGCCGCTGCGAAGGCCGCTTCTGCCCCGGGCCGGGCGGGCGAGCCGATGTTCTACGCGAACCTTTACCTCGGGATTTACTTCGAGGCCATCGGCGACGCGAAGCAGGCGCGCGACTACATCTTAAAGGCCGCCCAGCGCGCTGATGAGAACGGCTACATGGGCGACGTGGCCCGTGTCCACGCCGACATCCTGCGGAAGCAGGAGAAGAAGTAAGGGGCGGCCAGCTCAGAACGCGTAGTTCAGGCCGGTGTTGACCGTCATGATGCCGTCGAGCTGGAGATTGGCGGTCTTGCCCGCCACGGTGGAGCGGTAGCTTTGCGCGTATTGGTAGGCGAGGCCGACCTCCCAGCTCCAAGCTTCGGTGAGCGCGACATACAGGTTCGCCCGGGCGATGCCGCTGAACAGCCACTCATCCCGTCTGATGCGGCCTGACCGGCTGGCCGTTACCACGCCGGGAACCACCACCGTCTCGCGGAACGTGTAGGCCGTGTCCGCATAAACACATCCGAGTCCGCCACCAAGCATCAGCGAAACGCGGTCGTGCAGTGGCAGCTCGATGAAGGGGCCGACGTTGAAGCCGTAGAGCGAGCCTTCAAGCTTGTTGTTCACCGTGCCGGTGCCGGCGAAAACACCGGCGGTGCGCTCGACCGGGGCGTCCGGCAGCAGCGGGCCCGCGGCACCGAAGCTGCCGGCGTAGGGGGCGAGCGGGGGCAACACCGCACCGGTCAGATACTTGTCCGTGGTTACATTCACCGGGCCGGCGAGTGCGGCGGAGTCGTTCTGCCCGAGGCGCATCCAGCCGAAGGTGACGAGGATGCCGATGTTGGCGCGGCGCCTTTCGGAGATGTGCCAGCGGCCGAGCACCTCCTCGTAGGCCAGCTCGATGCCGGGGATCATCGTGTCGCGGCTGCCGCGCGTCGCGCCGTCCGCGAGCGAGCCCGCGGAGTGGAAGGCCAGCGACGCGGCGCCGGTATTGGGGGCCGCGAGCGTGCCGTCGGCGGCCGAGAACTGTCCGGCGTTGTTGTAACCCCAGAACCAGGTCGACGATCCTGCGTTGCCGCTGACGTCGATGTTCACGAAGCCGTCGTCGTAGCTGCGGTTCTCGGGACCAACGCGAGGGAAGGACCCCGAGCCGTTGGGCGTGGTGCTGGTGAAGTGGGTCTTGACGTTGAAATTGAAGGTGGCCTTGAGCGAGATGCGATTCCGTCGCCGCAGCATCGGGTCGTTGAACGGTTCAACGGGGAATCGCTCCTGAGCGAGCGTCTCGCCACCGACAAATGCCAAACCAAGGGCGCTCAACCAAACTGTGTTTCTCATGTCGCAGGAAGTCGGTTAGGGCACCTGAAGCAGCCGGTAGAATCGCGTGCCTGCGCCCGTGGGCATGCTGGTGGTTCGCGGCGGGCCTGTGTCCACCCACTGTTGTCGGCCACCCTTGCCAGCCACACCCGGGAAGGATGTCTCCCAGGGCCCGGCGGGGGAGGCGCTATACTGGATGTAATAGGTCTTCCCAGCCGTGCCCAGGAAATCGATCTTGAAGCGGCCGAGGTGATACTCAGCCCGATCGGGCGAAAGCACCGTGCCAGCTGGGCCAACCGGAAATCCACCCGTTACAACTTCAATCACCAGGCGGGGCTTGGGCGAGGTCACCCGATCGGAGACATAGTATTCGACATTGAGGGGGAAACTGCCGGCCGGGGCGATGGTGGTGGGCACCAGCACATACGGCACGCCTCCGTTTGTGCCCGTGGCATTGATCAGGTAAATCGCGTTGCCGAGTGAATCCTTGCCGAGATCCAAGAACGAGATGCGCAGGAAAGTCAGTGCGCTGGCGCTGCCGGCGGGGTTGAAGATCGGCAGCGTTTCCTCGGTGGCGCCGGTCTGTGAACGAAGCTGGTAGGCGTTGGTGCCCGTCGCCTTGAAAACCACCGCGCCGCTGAGGAAGTGGCTGGCCAGCTGTGCGCCAGCGGCATCCAGCACCTGGTTGGTGGTGGGGATGCCTTGCAAGGTCAGGCCGGCAATGCTTTGCGTCACGCCGGCGGCGACGGTGAAGTTGAGGAACACCACCGGATTGCTGCCGGCGGTGAGGGTGGTTGCGCCGGGGAGCATGAGGTCAAAACCAATCTGCCCGGCAGCGAGCGCGTTGGTCGTCGTGAGCGTCGCGGTGGTGAACGGAGTGGTCACGCTGATAAAGGTCAGCTTGTTGGCGTCGTAGGCGACGCTGGCCCGAACGCGGTTTTCGCCGCCCTCGGCCAACAGGGCTACGGGCACCGCCACCGCTGCACCGGCGTTCAGGTTTGTGGTTTGCGTGGTGACCACCTGCAAGGTGCGGTTCGAGAGCGTGAGGGCCGCATTCACACTGGTGGCCGTCCCATCCGTGTTGGAAACCACGACGCTGTAGACCGCGACGTCCGCAGCGGAAACATTTGTAATGGTGAACGTTGTGTTGGTCGCGCCAGCGATGATGACCCCGTTCTTCCGCCATTGATAAGTGAGGGTGGGCCGACCAACGGCGACAACCGTGAAGCTGACGGTGCCCCCGGCAAGAGAAGAGACCGACGCCGGCTGGACGATGATGACGGGCGGATCCAGCACCGTGAGGGTGGCGTTGGAACTGGTCACGCTGCCGTAAGGGCTGGTGACGATGGCCGCATAGAGACCAGCCTGATTCGTCGGGACGTTGGAGAGGTTCAGCACGTTGTTGGTCGCGCCGGCAATCGGAGTGCCGTTGAACAGCCATTGATAAGCCAGCGGAGGGCTGCCGCCCGCGGTCACGGTGAACGTGGCGTTGGAACCGCGGAGAATCGTAAGGGACTGGGGATGGCCGGACTGAGGCGCAGTAACCACGAACGGCGGCGTCCGCAGCAGGATGGTTGCATTCGTGCTGGTAGCGGTGCCGAAGGGGTTCGAGACCACGACGGAGTAAAGGCCCACGCTGGCCGCCTGCACATTGGTCACCGTAAAGTTCGCGCCCGTTGCTCCCGCGATGTTCACGCCGTTGAAGCGCCACTGATAGCTCAGCGGGGCATCGCCGGTGGCCGTCACGGTGAAGGTGGCGTTGCTGCCGAGGATCGCCTCCTGTGAAACGGGCGGCACCACAATCGCCGGCGGCACATTCACCGTCAGCGTCGCATTGGAACTCGTGACGGAGCCGTAGGGGCTGGTGATGACCACCGAGTATAGCCCGGCGTTGGTCGGGAAAGCCGAAGCGATGCCAAAGCCCGCATTGGTCGCGCCGACAATGTTCACCCCGCCAAAGCGCCATTGGTAGCTGAAGGGTCCATCGCCACCTACCGTGACCGAGAAGCCCGCCGGGCTCCCTTGCAAAACTGTCAACGACTGCGGCTGGCCGGACTGCGGCTGGGCGACAATGAACGGCGCGGTTTTCACATCAAGCGTCGCATTGCTGCTGGTGACGCTGCCAAACGGGTTGCTGACCACCACGGAATAGAGGCCCAGTTGATTGGGCTGCACGTTGACCAGCGAAAGGGTTGCGGCGTTCGCGCCGGGGATGTTCACGCCGTTGAGGCGCCATTGATAAGTCAGCGTCGGGTCGCCTCCCGCCACCACGGTGATGGTTGGAGTGGTGCCGGCCACGACGGTCTGCGTGGCGGGCGTTGGCTGGGTGATGATGAAGGGCGGCACGTTCACGGTGAGCGTGGCATTCGAGCTGGTGACGGAGCCGTAGGGGCTGGTGATGACCACCGAGTAAAGCCCGGCGTTGGTGGGAAAGGCCGCGCCGAGGCCGAAGCTCGAGTTGGTCGCCCCGGCAATGCTGATGCCACCGAAGCGCCATTGGTAGGCGAACGGTCCGTCGCCACCGACCGTTACCGAGAACGCGGCCGGGCTGCCCTGCAAAACCGTCAGCGACTGGGGATGGCCGGACTGCGGCTGGGTGACGATGAACGGCGCAGCTTTCACGTCGAGGGTGGCATTGCTGCTGGTAACGCTGCCGAACGGATTGCTCACCACCACCGAGTAGAGGCCGAGCTGGTTGGTCTGCACGTTGACGAGCGTGAGCGTTGCGGCGTTTGCGCCGGGGAGGTTCGTGCCATTGAGCCGCCATTGATACGTGAGGGTGGGGTCGCCGCCGGCAACGACGGTTATGGTCGCGTTGCTGCCGGCCACGATGGTCTGTGTGGCGGGAGTCGGCTGCGTGATGATGAACGGCGGCACCCGCACCGTGAGCAGCGCGTTCGAGCTGGTGGCGGAGCCGAACGGATTGCTCACCACCACGGAGTAATTGCCGGCCTGGTTGGTCTGCACGCCGGTGAGCACGAGCGGGTTGGCCGTGGCACCCGGGATGTTCACCCCATTGAACCGCCACTGATACGTGAACGGTTGGTCGCCGGTGGCGCTGACCGTGAAGGTAGCGTTGCTGCCTTGAACGACCGTTTGCGGTGCCGGTTGCCCCAAATCAAAGATGCTCGGCGGCGACTGCACCGTGACGACGGCCACCTGGCTGGTCGCGGTGCCGTAGGGGTTGCTCACCACACAGACATAGTTGCCCTCAAGGCTTTCCTGCACGTTGAAGAGCGTGAGGCCGGGGGCGGTCGCCCCCGGAATCGCGGTGCCGTTGAAGCTCCATTGGTAGGTGAGCGTAGGCGAGCCAGTGGCCGACACGCTGAGGTTGAGGGTGGCGCCATTGGTCAGGGTCTGTGAAACAGGCTGCACCACAATGGCGGGCGGCAGCAGCACGGTGAGCGTCGCGTTCGAACTCGTGGTCGTGCCGAAGGGATTCGAGACGACCACGGAATAGAGGCCAGCCTGTGAGGCCTGGACGTTCGCGAGCGTCAGCGAGCCGTTGGTGGCACCGGCGATGTTCACCCCTCCGAAGCGCCACTGGTAGGTCAACGGCGCGCTGCCGACGACATTTGCGCTGAACGTCGCGCTCTGGCCCTGCACGACCGTGAGCGAGTCCGGCTGGCCTGTGGCGGGGTTGCCTCCACCGGGGCCGGCCAGGATTGCGGGGGGAGCGGCTATGACCTGGGTGGCCGAATTGGTCACCGCACCAAACTGGTTGGAGACAACAATCGAGTAAACGCCCGCATTGGTCAGCTGAAGATTGGTCAGATTCAGCGTCGCGTTGGTCTGGTTGGCCAGCGCCGCGCCGTTGAAGAGCCATTGGTAGAACAGGGGCGTCGTCCCGCCCGCGGCGACGGTGAAGTTGGTATTCTGGCCCACGAAATTGGTTTGGGAACTGGGAGGAGCGACCACCAGGAATGGCAGCGTGCCCAGCGTCAGACTCGCGTTGGAACTGGTGGCGGTGCCGCCGCCGTTGGAGACGACGACCGAGTAGAGCCCCGCGTTGCCAGCCTGCGCGTTGGGAATGGTGATGGGGTTGTTGGTTGCGCCCAAAATGTTCACCCCGTTGAATCGCCATTGGTAGGAGAGCGGTGCGGTTCCGGTAGCCGTCACCGAGAACTGGGCGGTGGAGCCGGTCAGGACGAACAGGTTGGTCGGATGGGTGATGATCAGCGGCGGGATGGGGTCGGCTGTCTCCACCCGGGTGATGAAGCCGAAGGGGATGTTGTTGAACTGCCGGAACTCGCCCACCACCACGAGAAGTGAGTTGGTGTCGAGCGCGCTGGCGTTAACGGCGGCATTGGCGGGACTGTTGAGATAACCTGCGCCGGTGCCTGGGTCGAAGCCCGGGTCGTGGGCTCCATTTACAGTCAACCTGGCCACGCTGCGGCGTGATACGCCGTTAATCTCGAAGAAAACGCCAACGATGAGCAGCTTGCCGTCGGGCATCAATTCCGCGTCGCGAATGTCAGAGTTGATGGCGGTGTTGGCGGCGTAGCCGGTATCGATCGTGCCGTCGGCGTTAAGGCGGATGATTTTTCCGCGCGCCTGACCATTGAAGAAGTTGAAGCCGCCATACACGATGATCTTGCCGTCAGCTTGGATGATCGCTCCGTTAACGAGGCCCGATGCCCCGGTGCCCGGGTTGAAGGTGGTATCCACCGAGCCATCGGCGTTCAAACGGACGATGCCTGACCGCGCAACGCCGTTGAAGGTAGTGAAAGTTCCCGTAACGATGATCTTGCCGTCCGCCTGCATTTGAATGGACACCACCGGCTGGTTCGGGCCGGTGCCGGGGTTGAACGTCGTGTCCATCGAGCCGTCGGCATTGACCCGGGCGATGCGGTTGCGCGGGGTGCCGTTAAAATTTTGGAAACGTCCGCCCACCAGGATTTTTCCGTCCGCCTGTAGCGCCAGCGCATCCACCCCCCCGTCCGCGGCGGTGCCTAGGGCCGACGTGAAGGCGGTGTCGAGCGAGCCGTCATCGTTCAACCGGGCCAACCGGCGGCTGTTCACGTTGCCTACGCCGAAGAAGTCACCACCGATGACGGCCTTGAGGTCTGGTTGGAGCGCGATGGCGTTGATTGCTCCATCCGTGCCCGCCGTGGCGAAGGTTGCGTCCAACGCACCCGAGGGTGAGAGCCGGGCAATGCGTCGGATGACCGTGCCATTGTAAGCGTCGAAGGTGCCGCCAATGTAAATCTTGTTATCGTTGGTCCGGACCCTGGTCGTGAAAATGACGGCATTCGCACCTGTGCCGTTGGTGAAGCTCAGGTCTATGTCGCCGGGGCCAGCCAGCACGGTGGAAATGGGCATCCACGCCGTCAGAACTGCGCCCAGAATGAGCCAAAGGCGGATGGAAACCACGCGAGGCATCATTCCTCGCCGTGAGTTTCCAAATAAGATGAGAAAAAAAGTCGGTTGCACGGGTATACCCCAAACAGGATACCAAATACACATTCTTGGCGTTGGTAAGCCAGAATTATCTTCGGTTGGATCCCCTAGCCAGATGCGGCCGGTGGCTAAAAGGCCGTCCGCTCCAGGTCTTCGTCACTGACGCAGCTGCCCTTGATCAACTGCTGCGCCGCCACCAGACACAGGATGGCGCATGGTTCTAATTGGCTTGCCGGCTGAATTGCTTCATCGTTCCCACATCAAATGCCCGTCGCTATGAACACCATCCGCACCTTCCTATCCCTGTCCGCCTCTTTAGCCTGGCTCGCTGCCTGGGCCCACGCCGCGCCCGTCTCGCTCTTCGACGGCAAGTCGCTCGATGGCTGGGATTTCGACCCGAAGGTCTGGCGCGTGGAGGACGGCATGATCACCGGCGGTTCGCGCACGGAGAAAATCCGCGAGAACTTCTTCATCTGCACCAAGAAGAGTTACCAGAACTTCGAGTTGGTCATGAAGATCAAGTGCAGCGGCGACCCCGCCACCGGCATGATCAACAGCGGCATCCAGATCCGCAGCGTTCGCGTGCCCGGTGGCAACCACATGAGCGGCTACCAGGTGGACTGCGGCGCGGGCTGGTTCGGCAAAATCTATGATGAGTTCCGCCGTAACCGCGTCATCGCCGAGCCGGTGGACGCCGCCGCGCTCGCCAAGGTCGTGGACGTATTCGGCTGGAACACCTACCGCATCCGCGCCGAAGGCCCCCGCATCCGCACGTGGATCAATGACGTGCTGGCGATTGATTACACCGAGCAGGACAAGAACATCGCGCTCGATGGCCAGCTTGGGCCGCAAGTCCACAGCGGCGGCGTCTGCCTCGTGCAAGTCAAGGACGTGACGGTTGAGGAACTCCCGGCCACGCCCGGTGTGCCCACGTGGCAGTCGCTCGGCGGCGTGGATGCCGCGCGCAAGCTCATCACCCCCGCGCCCAAGAAGAAGCAGGACGAAAAGAAAAAGGCCGAGGCCCCGCCCGACACCAAGTCCACCAAGTCCGGCCGCGACATCAGCTACAACGCGATGAACGCACCGGCGCAGACGCCGGAAGAGCAGCGCAAGTCCTTCAAGCTCCCGCCCGGCTTCGAGATGGAACTCGTCGCCGCCGAGACCGAGGGCTTGGGCAAGTTCATCGCCGTGGATTGGGACGCCAGCGGCCGCATGTGGAGCATGACCGCGCTCGAATACCCGGTGGACGCGAACGAGAACAAGGCTGCGTCCGACGCGCTCTTTGCCAAGGGCGGGCGCGACCGGGTGGTCGTTTTCGACGTGCAGCGCGGAGGCGCTGGCCAGCCGCCGGCCGGCGGTTCGCCCGCGCCCCTGCGTTACGCTTCGCCGCGCATCTTTGCCGACAACCTCGTGATGCCCCTCGGCGTCCTGCCCTACAAGGACGGCGCGTTCGTGCAATACGGCGCGGACATCCGCTTCTACCGCGACACCAATGGCGACGGCCGCGCGGACAAGTTCGATGTCATACTCACGGGCTTTGGCACGCAGGACTCGCACCTTTTCCCGCATCAATTCACCCGCGCGCCCGGCGGCTACGTGCTGCTCGCGCAAGGGCTGTTCAACTACTCGACCGTCAGTCGGCCGGATGGAAAGCCTTTTGCCGACGGCGCTAAGGAAGTCGTCTTCAACCAGTGCAAACTCGCGCGCTTCACGCTCGACGGCTCGCGCTTCGAGAACCTCACCTCCGGCCCGAACAACATCTGGGGCATGACCATCAGCCGCGAAGGGGAGATGTGGCTGCAGGAGGCGAACGACATCGGCTGCCCCGTGGTGCCCTACGAGCCGGGCATTCTCATCCGCACCGGCTCCAAGGACCGGCTCCGACCCTACCAGCCGCTTCAGCCGCAGACGCTCGCCCCGCCACAGATGGGCGGCACCGGCCTTAGCGGTCTCGCGCTCGCGGATGACCGCGGCACGCCGTTCAAGAGCCAGCTCGCGGCCGAGGCCGGGGCGAAGGTCTTCTTCGTTGCCAACCCCATCACCAGCACCATCAACGCCATCAAGGCCACGCCCGACGGCCCGCGTTACCGCTACGAAAAGCTGCCCGATTTCATCACCACGCCCGACCGCTGGTTCCGCCCCGTCGCCATCACCTTCGGCCCCGACGGCTGCCTCTACATCACCGACTGGTATAACAAAATCATCTCCCACAACGAAGTGCCCCGCGCCCACCCCGACCGCGACAAAACCCGCGGCCGCATCTGGCGCGTGCGCCACACCGCGCAGACCGCCGCCACGCCGCCCGACCTGACCAAGCTGCCGGAGAAGGAGCTCGTTGCCCAACTCGGCACAGCGAACTCGCGCGTTGCCCGGCTCGCGTGGCTGGAACTCATTGACCGCAACGCCACCGCCGTCGCGCCCGACTTGGAGAAAATCGCCGCCGACAAAGCCGCCTCGCCCGACCGTCGCCTCGGCGCGCTCTGGGCGCTCGAAGGGCTGAAGCCGGTGCCAACCCCGCTCCTTTCCGCGCTGGCCGCAGATGCCAATCCCAACCTCCGCCATGAAGCCGCGCGCCTTGCCGCCGCCCAGCCGCGCGCCGAAGCCGAATTCCTTGCGCTCGCCACGCCGCTCGTGGCCGACCCGCATCCGAGCGTCCGCGCCGCGATTGGCGATGCGCTCCGGCGCGTGCCGAACGCCAGCCCGCGCGTGATGGCCCTCGCCGCGAAGCTGGGCCGCGAGCCGCTCGCGACTGCCGGCGAGTGGGACAAGTATGACCGCGACTTCGAGCGTTACCTCGCGCGCTGGGCGATGGAGCTGAACCCGCAATCCACCGCCGCGCTGCTCGCGTCGCCGGAGGGCAAGGCTTTGCCGCTGGAGAGCCGTCTGCTCGCCATCCTCGCGGTGGACGCCAAGTCCGCCGCGCTCGGCCTCGCGCAGTTGATGCCCGAGCTGAAGCGCCCGCTCGTGGACGAGGAAATCCGTATCCTCACCGCGCAGCTTGGCGAACCCGCCGTCACCGACGCGCTCAAGTCCGCGCTGGCAAACCCCGCCTCCCGCGCCGGCGCGCTCGACGCGCTGCTCAAGCTCCGCACCAGCCTCGACCCCGCAAAGCTCGCGCCGCTGGTCGTGGAGCCAGCCCGCGGCTTGTTGGCCTCGGCCAACCCCACTGACCTCGCACTGGGCACGCGGCTCGCGAGTGAGTTCCAAATCGCCGCATTGGAGCCGCAGTTGGCCAAACTCGTTGAAACCAGTCTAGGGAGCAGCCCGCGTGAGAAGACCGCGCTTTCGCCGCAGGTTCTGACCGCGGTTCGTGCGCTCGCCAGCCTGCGTTCGGACCGCGCTGATTTGTTCGCGAAGCTCACGGAAAAGGGCGACGCCGCCGCTCGTGAAGCTGGGCTCGCCGGGCTCGCGGTCTCGAAAAGCATCGAAGCTCCCGCGAAGTTGCTCGCCCTCTGGCCCTCGCTGAATTCCGCCGAGCGCACCACCGCCGCCGAGCGTCTTGCCGCCACCAAACCCGGCGCGCAGGCGTTGCTCGCGTCGCTGCGCGGCGGCTCGGTGAAGCGCGACGAGGTCGGGCTGTCCGCGCTGGAGAAGATGCACACGCTGCTCGCGGGCGACCCGCAGATGGAGGAGCTGTGGCGCGAGATTGCGGGGAAGTTCCGCCGTGTGCTGCGCCTGCCCGGCGGCAAGGACGACTACGTGAACACCAAGCTCACGCTGGACGGGCCGTTCACGGTCGAGGCGTGGGTGAAGCTCGCGCCGAACATCAGCAACCACGATGGCATCCTCGGCGCGCCGGGGAGCGCGGACTTCAATTTCTTCGGCGGTCAGTTCCGCGTTTTTGGCGGCGCGGGGGTGAGCGATTTGGTGGTTGCCAAGAAGAAGACCGTGCCTGACGCGTGGACGCATTATGCCGTCACGCGGGACGCGCAAGGGGCCTTCCGCCTCTACATCAACGGCGAGCTGGACGCCACCGGCACTAAGACGAGCACAAATACCTTCGCCAACCTCGACGTGGCCCGCACAACGCCGGCTGGTAGCGGGACCGATGGTTGGTTGTCCGAGTTCCGCGTCTGGAACAGCGCGCGCACTCCGGCGGAGATTCGCGACAACTTTGACCGCAGTTTCAGCGGAGAGACGCCGCCATCCTTGAAACTGCAACTGACCGGCACCAACTGGGGCAAGCTGAATGGCAAGGCGCGCAGCGAGCCGACCGCCGATTCACCCACGCTGCTCACCGCTGCCGAGGCGCAGGCGCAGGCCGCGAAGTTCGCGCAGTTCCGCACGCTGGCCGAGAAGCCCGGCGACGTTGCGCGTGGCAAGGAACTCTTCACCGCGCTCTGCCTCGCCTGTCACCAGCAGGGCGGCAAGGGCGGCCAAATCGCTCCGCCGCTCGACGGCGTGAGTCACAGCGGCGTAGAGGCGCTGCTGCGAAACATCCTCACGCCGAATGCCGCGATGGAAGGCGGCTACCGGAAGTTCCGCGTCGAGACGAAGGACGGGGAACTCGTCGAGGGCCTGCTCGTCTCGCAGGACACGACCGCCCTCGTCTTGCGCCAGCCCAACGTCCCCGACACGCGGATCCCGCATGCAAACGTGCGCAAGGCGGGCTTCACCAATCTCTCCGTCATGCCCGAGGGCTTGCTCGAAGGAATGCAGCCCGCGCAAGTCAGCGACTTGTTCGCGTTTCTCAAGACCCTGCGTTGATCGGGCGGCAAAGGGCTTGACCGCTTTTCGCCCCACCCTACAGTCCGCCCAATTTGTTTCTGACTGGATGAAAGCAATTCTCGCCCTCGAAGACGGTTCAGTGTTCCACGGCAAGGGTTTTGGCGCGCAAGCGTCCGCCTGCGGCGAGGTGTGCTTCAATACCTCCATGACCGGCTACCAGGAGATTCTCACCGACCCGTCCTACAAGGGGCAGATCGTGACGATGACCTACCCGCTCATCGGCAACTACGGCGTCAACGCGCAGGACATCGAGTCGTGGCGGCCGCACGCTTCGGGCTTCGTCATCCGCGAGCTGTCGCCGGTCGTCAGCAACTGGCGCGCGGACTGGTCGCTCGCCGATTACCTCCAGCAGAACGGCATCCCCGGCATTCAAGGCGTGGACACCCGCGCGCTGACCAAGAAGCTCCGCGTGCGCGGCGCGTTGAACGGCTTTCTATCGACGGAACCCGGCATGACCGAAGCCGAGGCGGTGAAACGCGCGAAGGAATTTGTATTTGTCGGCGTGGACTACGTTAAGGAAGTCACGCACAAGGAAGCCTTCGCGTGGGACCCGCAGGACAAGCAGAGCGCGGAGTTCGATGTGGTGCGCGGCAGCGCGAAGGTGGATTCGCGCAACCACCGCAAGCCGCTCCCGCCGGCGGACATTCCGATCGTCGCGTTCGACTTCGGGATGAAATACAACATCGCGCGCAACCTGCGGCAGACGGGCTTTCAGGTGCAGGTCGTGCCCGCCACCACCAGCGCCGCCGATGCACTCAAGCTCAAGCCCGCCGGCATCTTCCTCAGCAACGGCCCCGGTGATCCCGCTGCGCTCGACTACATTGTGCGCGAGGTGAAGACGCTCATCGACACGGGCATTCCCATCTTCGGCATCTGCCTCGGCAACCAGCTCCTCGGCCAGGCGTTCGGCGGGAAGACCTTCAAGCTCAAATTCGGCCATCGTGGCGGCAACCAGCCGGTGAAGGACCTCGAGTCCGGTCGCGTGGAAATCACCTCGCAGAACCACGGCTTTGCGGTGGACCCGGCGTCGCTGCCGTCCGACGTCGCGGTGAACCGCATCAACCTGAACGACCAGACCGTCGAGGGGATGCGGCACAAGACGAAGCCCATCTTCAGCGTGCAGTATCATCCGGAAGCCTCGCCCGGCCCGCACGACTCAAACCCGCTCTTCGCCGAGTTCCGCCGGCTCATCGAGAAGAAGTAGGAGAGGACGTGAGATGTCTCTGGTTTCTGCCCGCTAAACACGCGAATTGACGCGAAATCCCGAGGTTGGTTGGGTTCATGTGCTTTCGCGTATTTCGCGGGTCAAGAAAATGTCCTCTCTTTCCACTGAACTTCACGCGCTCATCATCCAGCCCGGCCACGCCGCGCTGGGTCCGGAGTCGCGCCCCGGCATACTCGCGCAAGCCGACCTGAACCGCGCGCTCGACGAGTCGTTCCGTCGCCACGGTCGGCCCGCGAAGGCCGAACTCATCCGCGCGCTCCTGTTGCTCTGGCACGACCACCTCGACGCCTCGCACGTCATCTCGCAGGGCATCGAGAACCCGGACGGCAGCCTCGTCCACGGTATCATGCACCGGCGCGAGCCGGACTACTGGAACTCGAAGTATTGGTTCCGCCGCGTCGGCCCGCACCCGTGCTTCGCGGACTTGGGCGCGCGCGTGGAACCGCTGTTCGTCTCGGACGCCAAGCTCGCCGCCCAACTCCTGCCGCGCGGCGCGTGGGACGCCTTCGCCTTCGTGGACGCCGTCGAAGCCGCCGCCAGCAAGCCCGCGAGCGACGCTCGCCACCAGCTTCTCCGCGCCGTGCAGCAAGCCGAGACCGAGGCGGCGCTGGATTACTTCCTGAATTGATATGCCAGCCAGCCAGATACAGGATTGGTTTGGGATAAGAACCATCTACCACTTCGGGACCAAACTCGACGGCACGAATGTTTTCGAGGAACGGGTCTGCGTCTTCTCTGGGAAGACCGATGCTGAGGCTTTCAAGAAAGCACGAAAGGAGGCGGATGATTACGCGCGGGCCGGGAGATTTATATGCCATCCCGTTCAGGAGGCATACCGTCTCGATGGCGACTCGTTAATTGATGGCTATGAAGTATGGTCGGAGCTATTCGATTTCAAAGGAAGTTTGGCCGAGTTTGTCCAAGAGCGTTACGGACGATTCGCTTACCAAGTTGACCTTCCGTTAACATTTGCTTCCAAACGACAGGCCAAGGCAAAGAGGCGATGAACGAATTCTCCGTCGTCCTCGCCGCCGTCCTGCCGGTGCTGCTCATCGCGGTGTCCGGCGTGGCGATGCGCAAGCTGAACTGGCTCTCCGAGGAGGCGGATCACTCGCTCCTGCGCGTCACCATCAACCTGCTGGTGCCCGCGTTCATCTTCGACAAGGTGCTCAACAACCCTGCGCTGCATCGCACAGAGAACCTGTTTTTCCCGCCGCTCGTCGGCTTTGGGACGGTTGCGCTGGGCATCGGCGTAGGCTGGTTGGCGATGCGGTTAGCCGGTCTCCAGCGCGACGCGGCGGGCCGCACTTTCGCCTTCAGCACCGGCCTCTATAACTACGGCTACGTGCCCCTGCCGCTGGCGATGTCGCTCTTCGACCGCGAAACCGTGGGGGTGCTCATCGTCCACAACCTCGGGACGGAAATCGCCTTCTGGCTGCTGGGCACCATTGTCTTCGCGCACGCGGCGAATGAGCCGTTGTGGAAGAAGATTTTCAACCCGCCACTTGCCGCCATCGCGCTGACGCTCACCCTGAACTTCACGGGCGGCGCGGCGCAGGTGCCGGAATTTGTAAAGACAACCGCGCACATGCTCGGCGCCTGCGCGATTCCGATGGGCCTGGTGCTCGTGGGTGCGATGATCGCCGACCACCTCGCCGAGTTTCACTCCGAGCAAGGCTGGCGGGTGATGGGTGCAGCCTGCTTGTTGCGGCTCGGCGTGATTCCTGTGCTGTTCCTGCTGCTGGCGAAGTTTCTGCCGTGCTCGGTCGAATTGAAGCGAGTCATCCTGCTGCAAGCTGCGATGCCCTCAGCCATCTTTGCCATCATCGGCGCACGTCACTTCGGCGGCGATGGACCGACGGCGCTGCGCGTGGTCATTGCCACCTCGGCCTTGAGCTTTGTCACCATTCCGCTCTGGATTCGCGCGGGGATGAAGTGGCTGGGAATGTGACCGGAGCGCGCCGGGGTTTCCCTTGCACCACCGAACGGCGATGGCAAATCGCCGGCACGGTTCAGGGCCGCAGCCACTTCATAAACCAGTCAATGGCCGCCTGCCGCGCCTCGATCGTGACCTTATGGCCGGTCTGGGGTTGCAGGATGACTTGCAGTTTTGGCTCGGCGTTCGCGTTGCGGTAGGCGGTGCGTGCGGCAGTGAGGCACTCCTGCAGGCCTGGCAGCGGCGTGCGGGGGTCGGTGTCGCCGTTGATGACCAGGAGCGGACGCGGCGCGATGAGCGGCAGCATGGCGGGGCCGTCGAACTGGCCGTAGATGCCGGGCACGACGCGGTCGTAGAATTTCCGCAGAAAGGCAGCGGTGACCGGCTCGCCTTCGTCCTTTGCGGCAGCTTCGAGGGCGGGTTTGAAGGTCTCGGCACGCGAACGCCAGCTTTCGTTGTCCAGCGCCCACTTGAAGCTCTGCACGCCAATGCACGGCACGACAACGGCGATGCGCGGGTCGGCGGCGGCGGCGAGGTAGCCTTCCATTCCGCCCTTCGAGAAGCCGATGAGACCAATGCGCGCGGCGTCCACATCGTCGTGCGTGCTGAGGTAGTCCACGAGGCGCATCACGTCCCACGCGGTGTCGTAGAGGAAGGGCAGTCTCTTGCTGCCAAACCACGCATTCAGAATCGCTTCGTGATATTCGGCGGAACCCGTGCCCGCTTTCGTGCGCGCGCCGTGATGCCGCCCATCAATCGCCACGGCGACGAAGCCGCGTTTCGCCAAGTCCGTCAGCAGCGGGAGCTGGCTCTCCTTGTTTGCGCCCGTGCCGTGCAGGACGATGACCACCGGCCGACGGCCTTCCGCTTCCGGGCGCTTTACCAGCAAGCCCGGCACGCGGACGCCCGTTTCGGCGGCGAAGGAGAATGAAGTTGCCCGCAGGCCGTTGGTGCCGGCCGGCGGCTTGATTTCAGGAGCCAGGTCAACGCGCGGGCGGTCCAGAAGCTTGAGGAATGCGTCGCGCGTTGAGACGGCGGACTCGGCCCCGGCCAACCGGAGAGTTCCGAGGACAATGGCGAAAGCCAGCGCGAACGGCTGAAGGCGGCAACGCATTCGTCACCCGGTAATCTTCCGGTAAATCTCGCCCTCGTTCATGGTCGCGCGCTCAGGGCGGCCTTTGTAGCTGTAAACCATGTTCTCGTGGTTGATTCCGAGCAGGTGGAGAATCGTCGCGTGCAGGTCGTGGACGTGCAGGCGATCCTCGACGGCGTAGAGGCCGAACTCGTCGGTCGTGCCGATGACCTGGCCGCCCTTCACGCCGCCGCCGGCCATCCACATGGTGAAGCCAGTCGGGTTGTGGTCGCGGCCGTTGCCTTTCTCGCTCATCGGGGTGCGGCCAAATTCGCCCCCCCAGATGACGAGCGTCGAGTCGAGCAGGCCGCGCGACTTCAAATCCTTCAACAGCCCGGCCACCGGTTGGTCGGTCTCGCGGAAGCGGTCGGTGTGGTTTTTCTCGATGCCGCTGTGCGCGTCCCACTTGCTGCCCGCGCCGCTGTAGAGCTGCACGAAGCGCACGCCGCGCTCGACCAGCCGGCGCGAAAGCAGGCACATGCGGCCAAACGGCGCGGCCACCGGATCGTCCATGCCGTAAAGTTTCTTGGTGGCGTCGGTTTCCTTCGAGAGGTCCACGGCGTCGGGAGCCTCGGCCTGCATGCGGAAGGCGAGTTCGTAGGCGGCGATGCGGGCGTCGAGTTCGGACTGCTGTGGGCGCGCGGTGGCGTGTTGACGGTTGACGGCGTTGAGGAAGTCGAGCTTGCCGCGCTGCTGCTCGTCGCTGACGCCCTCGGGCGTGTTGAGGTTCGCGATGGGTTCGTTGCCGGGCAGGATTCGCGTGCCCTGATAGACAGCGGGCATGAAGCCGGCGCCCCAGTTGCGCGGGCCGTTGGTGACGGTGCTGTTGCTGTCCTGCATCACCACGAAGGCAGGGAGATTCTGGTTCAATGTGCCGAGCCCGTAGCTCACCCACGCGCCGAGCGAGGGCCGGCCCGCGAGGATGGAACCGGTGTTCATCTGGCACACACCGTTGGAGTGGACGATACCGTTCGCCCAGCAGGAGCGCAGCACCGCGATGTCGTCCGCGCACTCGGCGACGTGCTTGCACCAGTCGGAAATCCAGAGGCCGGACTGGCCGTGCTGTTTCCACTGGCGCTGGTCGGGGAAAATGGGGGAATTGATTTCACCCATTGCGGTGATGAGACCTTTGGTGAAGCTGGGCGGCAGCGGTTTGCCCGCGTGCTTCTTCAATGCTTCCTTCGGGTCGAAGGTGTCGAGGTGCGACGGCCCGCCCTCCATGAAGAGGAAGATGACGCTCTTGGCGGTGGCGGGGTAATGGGCGCGTTTCGGCTCCAGCGCGGACACGGCAGAGGCGGCGTGCAAGGGCTGTTTCGCGAGCAGCGAACTGAGCGCCACCGCGCCAAAACCCGCGCCAGTCTTGGTGAGGAAGTCGCGGCGCGACACCGCCCAGTCAACTTGGTTGCAGCCGAATTTTTTCATGGTTGAAAGCAAGCGTGTTCGAGTTATTTGTTCGCCGTGTGCTGCGCCTGATACTGGCGGACATCGGTAAAGCGACTTAGGTCGAGCGAGGCAAATTGTTTGGGTGAAATCAACTCCACGGTGCCATCCGAATAGCCGGCGACATGGGCGAGATTCTGTCGCCAAAGATTGAAGGCCGATGGCTTTGGCACGTTGCCAAACGCTTTGTTACACACCAGCACCAACTCGCGTCGCTCGCCTTCGGCGGTGAACTGGTAGTTGGTTTGGACTAGAAAAGTCGCTCCACCTGTCCATCCATCCACGCGCGACATCATCCGGGTAAGTTTACTGGTGGCATCTGGGGAGAGCTTGGCCGCCTCAAACTGGGTTGCATCCCCGCCGCCATACTTGAATTCGAGCATGACCATCCGTGCGTAACTGAGCGCGGCGGAGTTGCCGCCACAGTTGCTCGCTCGAGCCATCAACTCGACCGCTGCAAAGCACCCCCAAGTCAACACAGCCAAAACGGTCGCAACGCTGAAACACCGAAGAACTTGGCTGCGATGCGCATTCATTCCTCAAACACCTCCGCCAGCGCCAGCCTCAAGCCCGGCAGCAGCGGCGTGGTTAGCTTCTGCCGGCCGCGCACGGTTGCGACCGGCTCACTGATGTCTTCCGCGAAACGATAGACCGCCACTTCCTTCTTCTCCTTGTCCACGAGCCAGAGCTCCTTCACTCCGGAACGAGCGTAGACGCGGAGCTTCGGGCCTTTGTCCAGTCGAGCCGTGCTCCGGGAAAGAACTTCCACCACAAGGTCCGGCGCGCCGACCGGACCTTGCTTGGTGAGGATGTTGAGCCGTTCGTTGGAGATGAAATACACGTCCGGCTGATGGACATTCACGAAGTCGAGCTGCACATCGCTGGGCGCGATGGTGATTTTGCCAAGCGGGTTCGACTCAAGAAAACGGCGCAGACGATACGCGAGATTGAACGCAACACTCTGGTGGTAGAACTCCGGTGATGGCGTCATACACAACTTCCCCTCGACCAGTTGGAAATACGGCGGCCCCTCCGGCATGGCGAAGTAATCCGGGGCG
Source organism: uncultured Klebsiella sp. (assembly GCA_964591495.1). Classification (GTDB taxonomy): domain Bacteria; phylum Verrucomicrobiota; class Verrucomicrobiia; order Limisphaerales; family SXTU01; genus SXTU01. Next base: position 27,352 of record CAZQEW010000022.1, on the reverse strand, counting down.
GTGATGAGGGCTGGCGGGCTTTTCAGCATTGGCAGGACGCTAGCGCGGGCGGGGGACTCGTTCAATCGACATACACAAACTCATTCGCGTTCAGCAGCACGTGGCAGAGGTCGGCCAGCGCGGCGACGCGCGTGGTGGCGGCGGCCTTCGCGCCGGTGGGGCGGGGCTGGATGTCGTTCGCTTGCGGGGAGGCGTCCTTGAACGCGCTCGGCTTGGACTCGAACTGCCACAGGCCCACGGTCGCCTCGACCGCGTGCGCTTCGGTGCCGAGGAGCAGTTCTTCCTGCTTCAGCACGCCCTTCGAGAAGCGCACGTCGTCAATCATCCCGTCGAAGCCGCCGCCTTTGCCCGCGCGGCCGCCGATGTTCAGCGCCAGCGGGTTGGCGAAGCCGCCCGTGATTCTGTGGGGCACCTTCGCGACGGACAGCGGCTCGTCGTCGTTGGACAAATCCTTCACGTAAAAGGTCACTTCGCCGGGCGCGCTGGCGGTGGCGAGCTTCACGGTGACGGCCACGGAATATGGCTTGGCCAACGCGAGCACTTGGTCGGAGAAAATGGCTTCCTCGCCGAAGCTGCCGTCCTGCTTCACGCCGAGGATTTGCAGCACGAGCGTGCGGGGCTTGCGGCGTGAGCCGTCGCCCGTGAGCGCGAAGCCCCAGCCCGGTTTCTTCATGTCGCCGCTCCACTTGGCGGCGATGGTGCGGACGGCGGCGGTCTTGTCCACGGTGCGCGCGAGGACGTTTGCCTCAAGCGTGAAGTCACCGGTCGGGAAGCTCGGGCTGTCCGGCACGGCAAGGGCGTCGCTGCCCATGTCCGGAGCGATGACCGCGGCCACGCCGTCGCGATAAGGCATTTTTTCGGCGGCGAAACCGCGCGCGGATTCCGTCGCGCCCTTCGCGCCGAGCCGGGCCTGCTGCTCCTTGAGGAATTGCAGCGCGCCGGCGCGTTCGGCGGCCTTGGGATCGCGGCTGAAGGCGAGGCGATAGGCGGCGTTGACCACTTCCTCGTCGCTGCTGGGGTGTTCCTGTTCGAGCCGTTGGGCGAAGGCGCGGGCGTGGCGGAGCATCATCTGGCTGTTGAGCAACAGGAGGGCTTGCGGTGGCGTGGTGGTGATGTTGCGCTGCGACACGCTTTGGAACGGCTCGGCCAGGTCGAAGACATTCAGCAGCGGGTCGGGCGCGTTGCGGAGCCACTTGCTGTAAATGCTGCGGCGCGGGGTGAGCTGGTCCGTGCTGGGGCCGCCGGCGGGTTCGAGCTTTAACTGCCCCGTAACGGCGAGGATGGCGTCGCGGATCTGCTCGGCTTCGAGCCGGCGGACGGGGAAGTGGGAGAGGAGGCGGTTGTCCGGATCAATGGACTGGGCATGGCCGGGCGTGCTTTTGGATTCCGGCGTGGCTGCGGCCTGCCGATAAGTCGCACTCGTCACGATCAGGCGGTGCATTGCTTTGAGGCTCCAGCCTTTCTCCATGAAGGTCGCGGCGAGCCAGTCGAGCAGCTCGGGGTGCGACGGCTTTTCGCCGAGCTTGCCGAAGTCGCTCGCGTTGGCGGCGAGGCCGCGGCCGAAGTGGGATTGCCACAGGCGGTTCACCATCACGCGCGCGGTCAGCGGGTTTTCCGGCGCGGTGAGCCAGCGGGCCAGTTCGCTGCGGCGGCCGGTGGAGTTGGCCAGCGGCTTCACCGTGGCGGGCCGTTCGTCCAGCACGCTCAGGTAGCCGGGCTCGACGGGCTGCTTGTCCTTACCCTTCGGCAGCAACGTGGGCGGCGCGACCGGGCCGACGTCCGTGGCCCCGTAGTTCGGCGGCAGCGGCGTGGGCTTGAGTTGGTCGAACTCCGTGAGCTTCTTCCGCAGCGCGATAACGCGTTCCTTCGCGTCGCCCTTGAGCTTGGCGTCCAGCTTCGTGAACTCATACGCGACCTGACGGAAGGCGAGCTCGGCGATTTGATGCTCGTGGGGCGTGCGTTCGGCCACGGGCTTGAGGATGTCCGCGCGGATGTCCTCGACGAACATCGCGATGGCGTTCTGCTGCGTGCTCTTGCGCGTCGGCGCGAGCAGCGTCTCCAGCTCGGCGCGGAGGTCGGCGGTGGCGGCCTCCCACTTCGCCAGCTTCGCGTCGTGCTCGGCGCGCTCGGCGGGCGTGGCGAGGGTCAAATCCTCGCGCGGCAGCAACGGGGTGAAGAAGGCCTGAAAGCGGTAGTAATCCTTCTGCAACAGCGGGTCGAACTTGTGGTCATGGCAGCGCGCGCACTGGAGGCCGACGCCGAGGAAAACGTCCGCGCTCGTGTCCGTGATGTCCTCAAGGATGCGCTGCCACTGCCCGCGCACGTCGCGGTTGTTGTATTCGTAAATGCCCGCGCGGAAGTAGCCCGTGGCGACGAGGAGTTCCGGGTTTCGCGCCTCGGGTTTCGCGTTGAAGTAGAGTTCATCGCCGGCGAGTTGCTCGGTGAGAAACCGGTCGTAAGGCTTGTCGTCGTTGAGCGACTTCACCACGTAATCGCGGTAGCGCCACGCGTGCTGGCGGTATTCGTCCGCGCGATAGCCGTCGGACTCGGCGTAGCGGACGAGGTCGAGCCAGTGGCGTGCCTGCTTCTCGCCGTAACGCGGGCTGGCGAGGAGTTTGTCCACGAGCCTCTCGTAGGCGTCGGGAGACCGGTCGGCGAGAAATTGCTCCAGCTCAAAGGGCGTGGGCGGCAGGCCGGTGAGGTCGAAGTAGATGCGGCGCGCCAGCGTCACGCGGTCGGCGGGCGGGGAGAGCTTGAGTTGGGCGGCGGCGAGCTTCTGAAGGATGAAGGCGTCAATCGGATTGGGGTTGCCAGCAGGAACCGCCGGCTTCTTCACCGGCATAAACGCCCACCACTGCTTGTCTTCCTCCGTGATTTTCCCGCGCCGGACGGTTTGCCTCTCTCCGGTGGATTCTGGCATCGGTGCGCCGAGCTTCACCCACTTTTCGAGCGCGGCGATTTGGTCGGAGCCGAGCTGCTTGTTCTTCGGCGGCATCTGGAGGTCCGGGTCCGTGTAGCGCACGGCCTTGATGAGCAGGCTCTTCTCCAAATCTCCCGGGACCACTGCCGGCCCGGTGTCGCCGCCTTTCTGGATGGCGGCCGCAGAATCCAGCGCGAGGCCACCTTTGAACTTCTTGGCCTCGTGGCTGTGACACTCAAAGCACGCGCCCGCGAGGATGGGCTTCACGGTCTGCTCATAGAACGCCAGATCAGCGGCGGAGGGCTTGGGTGTGGCGGCGTGGCTGCCCGGCAGGACGAAAAGGGGCAGGGCAGCCAGCAGTGCCACGGTGGAAAACGGCAGTTTCATCGCGTGATTTTTGACGCCCATGAGTATGCACCAGATTCGCCCCGTGTCAGCAGCTCTTTCGGGCGCTGGCCTGAGTTGCCCGGGCCGTAACCGCTCACTTCGCGGTGGCGGACTTGGCGGCGGGGGCGGTGCCCTTGGTGACGGTGAGCTTGGCCGTGCGCTTGGTGTTGCCCCACTGGTCCACGCCGCGCAGGACGAGTTCATTCACGCCGGGGCTCAGGCCGACGTCGTGCATGCGCCACTTGGCGTCGTCCAGCCACTCCAGCTTCGCCCTCGGCTGGCCGTCAATGACCACGGTGAAGATGCCGTAGGGGGCCTGGCCTTCGAGGGCGAGGGCAGGGGCGTCGGTGGTCAGGGGCTGGCCGTTGTTGGTGGTGATTTTGAACTCAAGCTGGTAGCGCGGCCCCATCTGCTCCACGGCATGCTGGGCGCGGGCATTGAAGAAAGTGGTGAACTGCGTGAAGGGCACAGTGTAGGCGTTGCTGGCCTCCTCTTCCGCGCGCAGGTAGGCGGCGACGCGCGGGGAATTGCGGGAGTAGTTCTCCACGATTTCAGCGAGGTAGTAGTAGAAGAGCCGCTGCGCCCACGGCCGGCCCATGAGGTTTTGCACGTTGCCGCCCCAGTAGCCCTCGGGCTTCTTCGGGTCAAAGCCGCCGAAGGCAAAGTCCGCGTCCCAGAGGAAACACATGAACTTCCCGTCGTTGGGTTTGCGGTAGAAGAAGCAGTTGTGACTGGTGCCCATGCTGAAGGTGTCCGAGTCCTTGGCGAAGCCGCGCAGAGCCCAGTTGCGGAAAGTCATCTCCAGGTCGAAGTGCCGGCGGGTGTCGGCCTCGGTGAGGTTCGGGTTGGCCATGGTGCGCAGCATCGACAGCAGGGCGGTGTAATCGTCTTCGGCTTCGCGGGTGCGCTTGGACCAGATGACCTTGTAGTTGAGCGGGTCGTCGCCGTAGTTCGGAGAGAGGGTGCTGTTGCGGAGCGAGCTGCTCTGGCCGTCGTCCCGGTAGAAAAACATGTAGGTGGTGCGGTAGAGCTCGCCCTGCGAGCCGTCCTTGAAGATGCGGTTGAGGAAGTCGTTGCCGATGGGCTCGACGTCCTCCATGAGCTGAACGGGCCCGCCATTGACGAGGTGGCGGACCATCTCGCTCTCGTTCACGGGGTGGCCGATCTGGTAAAGCATCCAACGGGCGAGCCGGGTGTTCAGGGAGTTGTTGTCCCAGGAGAATTTCGAGTGCCCCCGGAAGGCCCGGTCCGTGGGCAGCTTCCACTTGGCGCGGTTAAGCGTGGTGTCACGGGTAAACGAGCTGCCGGCGGGGTGCACGCGGGCGTTGTAGTAGACGTCCCGCTCGTTGGAGATGAACGTCATGTTGAAGTAGCGGTTCGAGAGGCGCGGGAACCGGAACTGGTGTTTGTTGGTGTTGCCGTTGCCCAGGGCATCAAGGCTGGCAGGCGAGAGCACGAACCGCTGCGTGCGCAGGTCGCGCGGGATGTTTTGATTGTCCACCACGAACAGCGCCGGTTGATCGGCACCCCGGCGGGGAAGCGTGGACTTGGCGCCGCTGGAGGAACGGGCCTCGACGTAAAACTCCACGACCTGTTTGTCCGCCTTGTATTCGGGCAGCAGCACGCTGAAGACGCCGTCGCCCGCCACATCGTCGCCGGCGGATGCGTTGTCAAACATCTGCTTGCTCTGCCAGGGAGCTTTGTTGTCCGCGTCCGGTGCCCGGTGGAAGAGGGTGACGCTGGCTCCGGGCAGCACGGAGGTCACGCTGACGGTGACTTTCACCGTGTCGGAACTTCGCGGCACGGCGGGATAATGGGCGAGATGGTCCGCCTGCACGGTCGGAGTAGTGCTCGCGCGGGAGTTGCGCCGGCCGGGAGTGCCCAAATTGGAGGGCACATCGAGCTGGAATACTTTGGCCACGCTCCAATCCCACGTGTGGGCGACGAGGAGGTGCGAACCGTTGACCCAGCGCGCGTTGAACTTGAGTTCGTAAAGGTTGCTCTTCACCAGCCCGGGCGCGTCGAGTTCCACGCGGTTGACGCGGTTGTCACCGTGGCCCTCGCTGATGATGTGGAGCTGATTGCCCTCCAGGCGGCTCGCCCAGTGATTGCCCTGCCAGAGCCAGCCGGTATCGCTCTTGCCCGTTGTGGAAAACCGCGTGGTGTTGGTCAGCACGTTGGGACCGGTTCCATCCTTGCGCAGCTCGACGTCCGAGATGATGGAGTATCCGCTGGTGTTGAGAAAAAAGTGCAACTCCCGGTAATCGCTCGGGTCGCCCAAGGTGAGCTGCTCGGAATAAACGGCGCGGTGGGTGTAGGTGCGGGATTTCGACTTGCCGGACTCATCGCTCGCGGCCCACGCGGAGGAGCGGCTGTTGTCCATGTCCGGGTGGATGAGTTCCATGCTGCTGCCCCGGCCGGCGGCGAGTTCCGGCCAGTCGCCTCCGGTCTCGTAATCCACCATGTCCACCAGGTTGCCCTTGTCGTCGAGCAGCCGGAGGAGATCGCCATCATTGCTTAACTTGCCCGAGAAGTTGCCCAGCACGTTGATGGCCCCGTGGAAGGAGCGCAGGAGGCCGGCGTCCGCTGCGATGACGAGGTATTCGCCCGCCTTGAGCCTGGTATTCGGGGGGAAAATGAAGTCAATGCCGCCGGTCAGCACCCAGTCACTGAGGTTCACCGTCTGCTTCCCGCGGTTGAACAGCTCCACATACTCGCCCTTTCCCTGGGTGTCGGGCGGCTTATACATGATTTCGTTGATCACGATGTCCGTGTTGCGGGCGGGGTTGTTGGTCTTGTCCCGCGAATCGCGGGTGTCCACGAGGAATTCGCCGCTGCCGTCGGGGAAGGCGGAGAAATACTCCCCATGCTTGGAGAGATGGAAAACGTGCGCATCCAACACGATGTTCTCCGCGCCGACGAGGAAGACGGTGACGTCCCCTGCGACCGCCGGGAATGAGACCGGAAATGACTTCACGCCCTTGGGAGGCAGTTCACCAACGAGGGTGACCTTGTCCGCGAACCCGGGCTTACTGCCGAGGAAGTGGCTGCCCAAGTTTAACCGGTTGGTCCCTGCGTTGAAAACTTCCACCCAGTCGATGACCCCGTTTTTGCCGAGATGCACCTCGTTGATCTTCAGGCTGCCGACCAGACCGGTCTGTCGCGCGTTCGCGGCGTCGGGCGAAGGTTGGGCCAGCAGAAACCACTGTCCGCTGCCGTCCGGCCGCTGGCCGAGCGAGCGCCCATCCGTCGGGACCACGGAGTTTATGGCGTGCAGCACCGTCTGGCCGTCGGGCGCGACGAGGTAGGCCACGACTGGCTGACGCGGCCAAACGCCGGCGTCCATCATGTCGAGGATGCCAAAGGACTTGGGGCGGATGATCAGGTCTTGCTGCACCTGGTAGCGCCGGGCGTTGGGCGCGAGCGACGCCGGCGAACCGGGCAGGAGAAAGTGCCCCTTCAAGTTCACCGGCGAGGAGCCCGAGTTGTAGAACTCCATGAAGTTCACCCCCTGCGGGCCGGGAAAAACCTCGTTGATGAGCACTGACCGTGCGAGCGCCGGCCCACCCGCCCGCACCTTGAGCCGCATGCCGAAAGCGAGGTCGGGGTTTTGACCGGGATACTGGTGCACCTCCACCGCGAGGATGTTGGTTCCCCGCACCAGCGCCGCCGGGTTGATGGTCAGGGCGGACTTTTCCTCCGTCGCATCCGCGACGGGCGTGGACGCGGGGGTGTTGGCCCGCACCGGTCCCGCCGGCATGCGGATCCGGCCAACTTCCTGGTTATTCAGGTAGAAGACCGCGCCGTCATCCACGATGGCATCGACGGTGATCGTTGCGCCGGGAGCGCCGTTGTAGATGAACACATGGCGCAGGTAGTAAGTGACAAAGCCGGCCCGCACCTGCGTGCGGATGCCGGGTGGCGGTGCCTTCGTGGTGCCGAAGCCCATCAGCCCGGGGCCGCGCAGCCACGTGCGGTCGGGAAAATTAAGCTCCTTCCACTTCGTCGGCGACATGTCCACGCCGGTGGTGACGGCCCAGTTGGAATCGTAGTCCACCACGATGCTCTCCCCGGACTGGGTGACCAGTTCAGGGTTGCCCACCGGCGCTTCGTTCGCTGCGCCGGACTCGGTGCCAGGGCCGCCGCCGGGGCGGGTGCTGACGGTCCAATTGCGCCAGTCGTCCACACTGCGGTCGGGATTGCGCAGCACGAGCGCGTGCCCCCCGCCGTTCGCCACCGCGGGCCAAGGTGCCCGGTCCAGATACTTGACCGTGGAAATGGTGAGGCCGTTTTTATCCAGCAACCGGAGGCGGTCGCCCTGCTTGTTGAGCCGGCCGATCCACGGCCCGAAGATGCGCACATTGGCGGGGATCTTGTAGGCGTCGCGCGTGGCTTTTGCGTCGGCCATGGAGATGACCACGCGCTCGAAGGGCTTGAGGAAAGTCCCCAGCGGGTCAGCGGCGGAAAAGGCGGGGAAACGGAACTCAATGCCGCCCTTGAGCCGCCAGTCGGCGATGTCGATGGCGTTGGCTGTGTTGTTGTAGACCTCGATGTATTCCGGCCAGTCACCCGGCGGATGATACATGATCTTGCTGATGAGCACCTGGTCGGCGCGGGCACCGGCCACGAACAGCAGCACTGCGAACAGCAACCCCGCCGCGCCTTTCCTCAAATTGGAAATTGAACTCATGCGACCCAGCCCAAGGCCGGCCGCACTGAAACGGAAACACAACTGCGGCAGTGTGGTGGCTTGAGCTGCTACCAACCTAGTTTTGGCCGGCGTCACCGTCAATGCCTGCCGCGTTGGCAATCCGCAGGTCAGTTCGCTGCGAACCGGGCCTCCGCCGGCGCCGGTCCCCCGGATTTGTGCACGCCGCGCCCGACGTTCGCCGCCAGATGCGTGCCCACCTTGAAGAGCGTTTCCTCCTGTCCCCGTGCGCCGATGGCCACGGCAAGCTCCGCCACGGTGAAGGCTTTGCCGGGGTTGGCCGCGAGGTGTGCGATGAACTTCTGCTGCAACGACAACACCGTGCCCGCCGCTTTCTTGCCGGCCTCGACGCCGGGCTGGTGGTAGGCGTTGATGTTCACGAGCGACGCGTAGAGGCCCACGGCACGTTCAAACAGCGCAATCAGCACGCCGATCGTGAAAGGCGAAACTTCCTTCACGGTCAGGGTGATGGACTCGCGGCCCTTCTCGTGCAGGGCCGCGCGCGTGCCGAGCAGGAAGCCGGTGAGGAAGTCGCCGCTCGTTGTGTTTGGCTCCACCTCGATGCTGTCGCCCGCGCGGTCGGCCAGCACCTCGATGAAGGTGACAAAGAAGTTCAGCACGCCCTCGCGCAGCTGCTGCACGTAGGCGTGCTGGTCCGTGCTGCCCTTGTTCCCGTAAACGGACAGGCCCTGATTGACGACATTGCCGGCCAGATCCAATTCCTTGCCCAGCGATTCCATGATGAGCTGCTGGAGATATTTGGAGAACAGCTCGAGGCGGTCCTTGTAGGGCAGCACCACCATGTCCTTTGCCCCCCGGCCGTTGCCCGCATAAAACCACATCAAGGCCAGCTGCGCGGCGGGGTTCTTGGTCAGCTCGGGCACCCGGGTCACGTCGTCGCACGCCTTGGCACCCGCGAGCATTTCGCGGATGGCGAGGCCCTGCAATGCGGCGGGCAACAGGCCGACGGCGGACAGCTCGCTGGTGCGGCCGCCCACCCAATCCCACATCGGGAAACGCCGGAGCCAGCCGTGCTTCTCCGCATACTTGTCGAGCTCGCTGCCGACGCCGGTGACGGCGGCGGCGTGTGGCTCAAACCGCAGGCCCGCCCGCTCGTAGGCCGCCTTTGCCTCCAGCATCCCGTTCCGCGTCTCCTTGGTGCCGCCTGATTTGGAAATCACCACGGTCAAGGTTCGGTCCAGGTCGCCTCCGATCGCCGCAAGCACCTTGTCCATCCCGTCCGGGTCGGTGTTGTCGAAGAAGTGAACGGTCATGCGATCACGGTCCGGCTGGCCCAGCGCGTTGGCTACAAACTGCGGCCCCAGCGCCGAGCCGCCGATCCCCACCACCAGCACGCGCCGAAAGGGTCCGCCTGTGCCCGCCACCGCGCCGGCATGCACCTCGTTCGCAAATTGCTCCACGGCGGCCAGGGTGGTGGTGATCTCACGCGCCAGATCCGCCGACGGGGCCAACGCCGGATTTCTCAGCCAATAGTGACCGACCATCCGTTTCTCGTCGGGGTTGGCGATGGCACCCTTTTCCAACTCGGCCATCGCGGTGAAGGCCCTCTTCAGGCGCGGCTCCATCGTGGTCAGAAAATCTTCCCCGAAGTTCATCCGGCTCAAGTCCAGGGCGAGCCCAAGGGTGGGAAACTCGCTGTAATGCCTTTGAAACCGTTGCCAAAGCTGTTCCGGGGTCGTGCTCATAGTGCGGCGAGCCTAACCCGTCTAGCTGTCCGCTGGCAGCAAGAAAAGCCTTGGCGTAAACTGCCCCAAGGTCAGGCGATGGGTGCGGCCAATCAACGAGGAGCCCCGCGATATTGCCAGCCGGCCCGGAAAACCCTTGCCAGCGGGCAGGTGACCGCTACTGTCCGCCCCGCCTGAACGCCGCGAGTGCGGATGTTCACTTGGGCTGAGAAACGTCGGTAAACACGCAACCTAACCCTTAACCTCCGTTGCCCTGCAACGTCGGTCGTTAGGCAATGGAGCCTCGCCGGGCTATCGCCCGCCTTGTCTCCCGCAGTCATACACAAGCAGTTATGTTAACCATGGCAGAAGCCATGCGGATGAGCGCCAAGCGCTTTGCCGCAGGTGAAATCGTCAAAGGCATCGTCCTCGAAGTCCGCCCCCGCGAAGTCCTCGTGGACATCGGCTACAAGTCCGAGGGCGTCGTCCCCCGGGCCGAATTCCTGGACCCCGAAGCGATCAAGGTCGGCGATGAGATTGACGTCCTCATCGAGAAGTTGGAGGACAAGGACGGCATGGTCGTCCTGTCGCACGAACAGGCCGAGTTCAAGAAGAACTGGGACCGCATCCAGACCATCTGCCGCGAAGGCGGCACCATCGCCGGCAAGGTCAAGGCCGTCGTCAAGGGTGGCCTCATCGTCAACATCGGCGTCGAAGCCTTCCTGCCCGCGTCGCAGATCGATGTCATCCAGCCCAAGAATGTCGCCGGCATGGTCGGCAACATCTATGACTTCAAGGTCGTCAAGATCAACGAGGACCGCCGCAACATCGTTCTCTCGCGCCGCGAGCTGATCGAGGCCGAGCGCGCCGAGCGCCGTGCCAAGCTCTTCACCGAGATGACCCCGGGCGACATCCGCAAGGGCACCGTCAAGAACATCACCGACTTCGGCGCGTTCATTGACCTCAACGGCCTCGACGGCTTGCTGCACATCACCGACATGAGCTGGGGCCGCATCGGTCATCCGAGCGAGATCCTCAAGGTCGGCCAGGAGCTCGACGTGGTCGTGCTCGACGTGAACAAGGAAAAGGAACGCGTCAGCCTCGGCCTCAAGCAGAAGCTCGCCAACCCGTGGGAAGCCATCGAAAGCAAGTTCCCCGTCGGCGCGAAGGTCAAGGGCAAGGTCGTCAACCTCGTCGCCTACGGCGCGTTTGTGGAGCTCGAGCCCGGCGTCGAAGGCCTCGTCCACGTCACCGAGCTGTCCTGGACCAAGCGCATCGCCAAGCCCTCGGACGTCCTCAAGCCCGGTCAGGAAGTCGAGGCGGTCGTGCTCGGCATCAACCGCGACGAGCAGAAGATCTCCCTCGGCATCCGTCAGCTCGAATCCAACCCGTGGGAAGCCGCGCAGGCCAAGTATCCCCCCGGCACCAAGATCAAGGGCAAGGTCCGCAACCTCACCAGCTACGGTGCCTTCGTCGAACTCGAAGAGGGTCTCGACGGCATGGTGCACGTTTCGGACATCTCCTGGACCCGCAAGATCAACCACCCGTCCGAAGTCTTCCAGAAGGGCGACGAGGTCGAGGCGGTCGTGCTCGAAATCGACAAGGCCAACCAGCGCATTTCGCTGGGCATGAAACAGCTCGGCAACGACCCGTGGTCGGCCATCGACCAGCACTACAAGGTCGGCGATCTCGTCACCGGCAAGGTCACCAAGCTCGCCAGCTTCGGTGCCTTCATCGGCCTGGCCCATGACATCGACGGCCTCGTCCACATCAGCCAGATCAGCGAGGACCGCGTGGACAAGATCAAGAACGTCCTCAACATCGGCCAGGAAGTCACCGCCCGCGTCATCAAGATTGACCGGGGCGAGCGCCGCATCGGCCTCTCCATCAAGGCCGCCAACTACAGCCCCGAGCAGCTCAAGGAAGAGCAGAAGATCCTCGACGCGCTCAAGCCCGGCGAAGACCTCGTCGCGCTCCAGCACGCCTTCGACGCCGCCGAGAGCGACAAGTAATTCCCGGCAAACCGTCCGGCTCAACCCCGGCAGGCCAGCAATGGCCTGCCGGTTTTTCTTTGTCGGGCTTTGCGCTGATCGGTGCCCGTGTTTGAATCCCCGCGTTTGCGCCTGCTGAACCTCACCTTGCCCACGCCCGCCGAGAACCTCGCCTGTGACGAGGCGTTGCTGGCGGACTGCGCCGCTCATGGGGACGCGGCGCTGCGGTTCTGGGAGTCGCCGGTGCCGTGCGTAGTGGTCGGCTACGCGAACGCGGTGGCGCGGGAGGTCAACCTTGCGGCCTGCGCGGCCGCAGGCGTGCCCGTGCTGCGCCGGTGCAGCGGGGGCGGGACGGTGGTGCTGGGGCCGGGCTGTTTGAACTATTCGCTCGTGCTGCCGGTGGCCTTCGCGCCGGAGTTGGGCACGGTGGGCGGCACGAATGCCTTCATCCTCCGCCGGTTGGCTGCCGCGTTGAGTGCGCGGCTGGGAGAGGAGGTCGCCAGCGCCGGGGATACGGATCTGGTCTGGCGCGGGCGCAAGTGCTCCGGCAACGCCCAGCGCCGCGGCCGCACGCACCTGCTGTTTCACGGCACGTTCCTGCTCGGCTTCGATCTGGGGCTGGTCGCGCGGTGCCTGCCGCTGCCCTCGCGGCAGCCGGCGTATCGCGCAGCGCGGCCGCACGCGGAATTTTTGGTCAACTTGCCGTTGGCGGCGGACACGGTGAAGGAGGCGCTGCGGGCGGCGTGGGGGGCGGAGCTGTCAACGTTGCCCTGGCCGGAGGAGGCCACCCGGCGGCTGGTGCGGGAGCGGTATGCGCAGCGGGCGTGGGTTGAGGCGCGTTGAGGCGGAAAAGCAAAACGGCCCGCCGGTTGGGGCGGGCCGTGGGGAAGGGGACTTGGAGGCTTACCTTAGGCGCGCTCCATGTATTTGCCGGTGCGGGTGTCCACCTTGATCTTCTCGCCGGTCTTGATGAACAGGGGCACCTGGATGGCCACGCCGGTTTCGAGGGTGGCGGGCTTTTGCACGTTGTTGGCGCTGTCGCCGCGGATGCCCTCGGGCGAGTCGGTCACGGTCAGGATCACGCTGGCCGGAAGCTCGACGGAGACGGCCTTGTCCTCGACGAAGATCATCGTCACCTGGCCGTTTTCGACGAGGTAGTTCTTGCAGTCGCCGACCAGCTCGGGGGGCAGGGTGACGGTCTCGTAGGTCTCGGGGTTGGTGAAGACGTAGTCCTGGCCGTCCTTGTAGCTGAACTCCATCTTGGTGGTCATCATGGGGACGACTTCCACCTTTTCACCGGAGGCAAAGCGCAGTTCGGAAGTCTTGCCGGTCTTGATGCTGCGCATCGCGATCTGCACGAAGGCGCGGAGGTTGCCGGGGGTGCGGTGGGTGACATCGGTCACGACGACGACGTCGCCGCCCTGGCGGATCGCCATGCCCTTGCGGATTTCAGTTACGTTGGCCATAAAATGTGTGGATTGAAACGCTCCGCGCGGCAAACGATCCCGCAGCGGAGGCGGGAAACTAGCCAAGCAAAGGGGCATTGCAAGCATGGATTTGGGCTCCGGAGCCTCGCGGCTCCGGCGGGTGGGACGGAACTGGCTTGCGTTTTCCAGCCCCCCCGAAATCATGCCGGCATGCTCAAGCGTTTCCTAACTCCCAAGTTCATAGTTTCCACCCTCGTGGTCGGTGCTGCCGTTGCCCTGACGGCTGCCGACGCGGCCAAGAAAGGCATCGGCTACACCACCACGCCCCTGATCCCCGGAACCAAGTGGCATGTCCATGACGGTGACCGGCCGGTTCCCCGGGTCGTCACGCCCGCCGCGACCTTCAGCCACCAGGCCCCGCCGCCCTCGGACGCCATCGTGCTCTTCGACGGCAAGGACCTCTCCAAGTGGAGCGGGCCGAAAGGCGACGCCGCCTGGAAGATTGAGGGCGGCTACATGGAGGTGGCGCCCAAGAGCGGCAGCATCCAGACGCGCGACAAGTTCGCCGACTTCCAGCTTCACCTGGAGTTTGCCACGCCCGCGAAAGTGGAGGGCAACAGCCAGGGCCGGGGCAACAGCGGAGTGCTCTTCAACGGCATCTACGAAGTGCAGGTGCTGGACTCCTACGAGAACCCAACCTATCCCGACGGCCAGTGCGCCGCGCTTTACGGCCAGTCGCCTCCGCTCGTGAACGCCAGCAAAAAGCCGGGCGAATGGCAGAGCTATGACATCGTCTTCGAGTCACCCCGCTGGGACGCCGAGGGCAAGATCGCCAAGAAAGCCGCCGTCACGGTCATTCACAACGGCGTCGTGGTCCATCACCGCAAGGAATACCAGGGCAACACGCCCCACCAGCGCAATGGGGACTACAGCAAGCCCCACCCGCCGGAAGTCTTCATCCAGTTGCAGGATCACAGCAACCCCATGCGCTTCCGCAACATCTGGCTGCGCAAACTGGGCGAATACGACAAGCCCTGAGCGTCGTTGGCTCACTCCTTGGCTTTGCAACCGCCGGCCCTGCGCCGGCGGTTCTTTTTTACGTCATCCGTGCCGGTAGGGAGGTGACAGGGAAAACGTGTTTGGCAGGTGCCGGACCTCCCGCACTGTGCCATCGGCCAGCAACACCTCGACGATGTCGAAGCGGATTTTCACCCGTGGGTCCTTCAGCAGGCGCAGGTAGTCCATCGCGGCCTGCGAGAGCAGCCGCTTCTTGCGCGCGTTCACGGCCGCAGCGGGCCGCGTCCACCGCTCGGAGGAGCGGGTCTTCACTTCCACAAACACGAGGCAGTCCGCGTCGCGGAAAACCAGGTCGATCTCGCCCCGGCTTGAGCGGAAATTGGCCGTGAGGAATTTCAGCCCGGCAGCCTTCAGGTGCGCCTTGGCCGCGTGTTCGCCCAACTGGCCCCGCCGCAGGTGTTCGGGCTGGTCGGTGGCCACGAGCGCCACGAGCTTTTGCCAAAGCCACTTCATTGCCAAAGGGGGCTTATGCGGTGGGCCGGCCAGAGACCTGCCCGCGCCCGCTTCGCCGTTGCGGTCCGTGCCACGATGGCTGGCAGGGTGATTGGCATAACCACGCTCAATGGGTAAACAGCTCTCTCTGCTCCGGCTTCAGCGGCGCAAAGCTGCGCCGATGGATGGGACACGGCCCCAGCCGCGCGAGGGCGGCCAAATGTGCCGGGGTCGGGTAGCCCTTGTGCTCGGCGAAACCGTAGCCGGGATACTGCCGGTCGAACTCTCGCATCAACCGGTCGCGCGTGACCTTGGCGAGCACGCTGGCGGCAGCGATGGAATAGCTGCGCGCGTCGCCCTTGACCAGCGGGGTCTGGGGGAAGCGCAGGGACTTGACGCGGAGCCCGTCCACCAGCACATGCGCGGGCGGTGGGGCAAGTTGGGCGAGCGCGTCGTTCATCGTGCGATGGGTCGCTTGCAGGATGTTCAGCCGGTCGATTACGGGCGCGTCTGCCTGTGCCACGGCGAAACGGATCTCCGCGTGCGCTGTGAGCCAGGCGAAGTAGTGCTCGCGCTGCGTCTCCGAGAGCTGCTTCGAGTCATTCAAGGCCGCCAGTTCCGGGGGGAATTCACCCCTCAGCCAGGCGGCGGGAAACATCACCGCCGCTGCAACCACGGGTCCGGCCAGCGGCCCCCGCCCGGCCTCGTCAACCCCGGCGATTAAGGTCAGTCCGCCCGCCAGGAGCGCTCGTTCATGGGCCAGCCGGTCCACCGCTGTGGGCTGGCTCCGGCTTTGGCGTGCGGCACGCTCTGCCATGTTAGCTGAGGGTATCGACGGCTTCCGCGAAATCCTTTGGCCAAGGTGCCTCGAAGGCCATCGGCTTTCCGGTCCCGGGATGGGTGAAGCCCAAACGGGCCGCGTGCAGCATCTGGCGGGGCGCCTCGTAGGAGGTCTGTTCCCGCAGCCGTGCGTTCTGGCGTTTCCCGTAGATCGGATCGCCGACGATGGGATACCCGAGGTGATCAAGGTGCACGCGGATCTGGTGCGTGCGGCCGGTGTGCAGCAGGCATTGCACGAGACTGGCGGCATTGAACCGGCGGAGCACTTCATAGGTGGTCCAGGCGGCGCGCCCACCGCCCTCGGTCGCGGCCATGCGCTTGCGGTGCGTCGGATGGCGGGCAATGGCGACCTTTATCTCGCCGCGATTCCGGGTGGGAGAGCCGCACACGAGTGCGTGGTAGATCTTTTCCACTTCCCGGCCGGCGAACTGCGCGGACAAAGCGAGGTGGGTCGCATCGTTCTTGGCCACGACGAGGCAGCCGCTGGTCTCCAGATCAAGCCGGTGCACGATGCCCGGCCGCGCGACGCCGCCGATGCCGCTGAGCTGGCCGTGGCAGTGGTGCAGCAGCGCATTGACCAGGGTGTGCCGCTCGTGCCCGTTGCCGGGATGCACGGCAATGTCCGGTGTTTTGTTGACCACCAGCAGAGCATCGTCCTCGTAAAGCACCTCAAGGGGGATCGCTTCGGGCTCCGCCTTGTCCGGCCGCGGGCCGGGCCAGCGGACCGTGATCACCTCCCCCGCATGCGGGACGTGGGTGGGCTTCACCGCCAGGTCATTGACGGTGATCGCGCCTTCCTCGAGCAGGCGTTGCAGTGCGCTGCGGGATGCCGCCGGGTAGCGCGTGTGCAGGAAGCGGTCGAGCCTCGTGTGCGGCTGCGTGGCATCCACGGTAAACGTTTCAGTGCGATCAGAACTCACGCGGAGGGGGGATTGGGGATGGTGGGTTGGAGGCTGGCAGAGGGCCGCCGTAGGCTGAAATAGCAGCCGACTCCGGCCGCAAAAATGCCCACGCTTACAAGCTGCCCGGGCGAGAGCGGGCCGACAAATTTCGCGGGCGCATAATCGCCCCGGAAGTGTTCCACCAGCGCGCGCACGGGAGCATAGGCCATCAGGTAGAGCGCGAAGACCTGCCCGTCGAACTGTTTCCGCCGATACCACCAAGCCAGCGCCCCAAACAGGACCAGGTTTAGCCCTGCCTCGTAGAGTTGAGTCGGATGGACGCCCGCACCGCGAGTGACGTGGTCCGCCGGAAAGTGCACCGCCCAAGGCAGGTCACAGACACGTCCGTGGCAGCAGCCCGTCATGAAGCAACCGAGCCGGCCGAAGGCGTGTCCCAGCGCGACGCTGGGGGCCAGCGCGTCGGCGAGCTTCCATACGGGCAGCCGTTTCCATCGGGCATAGGCAATGCCGCAAATCGTCGCCCCGATCAGGCCGCCGTAAAAAACAAAGCCGCTCCGCGTGGTGAAAATGTGTGACCATGGCTGGTCGGCGAACTCCTCCCGCCAGTAGGAAACGACATAGAGCACGCGTGCGCCGGCGATGCCGCCGAGGAACAGCCAGAACACCACGTCGGCCACGGCCTCCGGGGCAAGCCCATCGCGCACGCCGCGGCGCTGGGCGGTCCAGTAACCGGCCATGAAGCCCAAGGCCACCAGAATGCCATACCAGTGGACGGTCAGGCTACCGAGCTTGAAGGCGATTTCGTGCACCGCGCCGAACGTAGGCCCAGCCGCTGGCAGCGTCGAGCGCGGTTCGCGGCCGGGGTTGAAAGCAGAAACCGCCCAGTAGCTGCGTCAAGCAGGGAGAAGCGGTCAGGGTGAAACCAAACAGGGTTGGTGCGCACGGCAGGACTTGAACCTGCACGCCGTAAGGCACTACCACCTCAAAGTAGCGCGTCTGCCAATTCCGCCACGTGCGCGACGAACGGCGCGTATTGAATCCCTTTTGACCGGTGGCGCAAGCTGAATCTCCCGCTTTGATCACAACTTCGAGCCGGAGACGCCTGCTTGGGCCCGATTTTGAAGCTTCTTTTCGAGCTCCCGGGCGGGCATTTTGCCGGCATGATCACACTCTGGTTGAGGTGCTGGATTGCCGCGATGGGCTGCGCAGCTTGGCTCATGACGGCGGGTTCCACCATGGCCCAGGAGGCGACCAACGGGTTTGCCCTGGCGGATTTCCTCCTCATCCCGCTGCGGATTCACGTGCTCACGGCCACCAACGAGCCGGCCATTCACTCCACGCTTACCAGCAATGACGTGGTGCGCATCCTCTCCAAGGTCAACCGCATATGGGCACAGGCGGGGATCACCTTCCCGCTTGAATCACTGCGATACGAAGCCGCCGTCGGCCCAACCAACTACCTTGAGCGTGCCGAGGCCAACGAGCGCGCCACCCTGCTGGCACTGCGGCCGCCGGATTCGCTCGCGACCAACTGCTTCCATGTCTTCTACCTCAAGCGCATCCGGCCCAACGGCATTTACTTCAACCTGCAGGGCATGTTCGTGAAGGACACTGCCAGTCTCCGGCCGGTCGAGGGCGGGCTGGACGAGCCGTTGCCCCGCGTCACCGCGCATGAGCTGGGGCACGCGTTGTCGCTGGCCCACCGCCAGAACGTCACGAACCTCCTCGCCTCTGGGACCAGCGGGCCGTGGCTTGATGCGGACGAGATCAAGGCGTCACGCGCGTCCGCGCGGCGGCATCCTTGGGTGGAATCGGCTGGCGAGCTCCTGCGCCGGGTTGAGGAGTTGCAACGTGCGGGCCGCGCCGCCGAAGCCCGCCCGCTGGCGCAACGACTCGTCGCCGTGCCGCTGGAAGACGAAGCCAGCCGCCGCCTGCGGCTGTGGCTGGCCAACCAACCCGCGCCGTAGCCGAATGACTCTGGTCCAAGCCAACCGCCGGCGCGATGGGGCGTGGCTGCTCGCTGCGTTTGCCGCGTTTGTGCTCTGTCCTTGGGGCGTTCCCAAATTCCTGTTCCTCGGCGCGGGCTTATGGCTGGCTGGCCGGGCGTTCGGTGGAGCGGTTTGGACGCTGGGGGCGACGGCGTTTGCGTTTGCCCTGTATGCCGCCACTTTCCTGTTGACCCCGGTCTGCGCCTCGCGGGCGCTCCGGCCCGCCGGCGAAGCTGATGGGGCGGCATGGGGCGTGCAACTGGCGTTGGTGGCCTTCGGCTGGGTGTGGATCCGCGGGGCGGTTGCTTCGCCGCCCCCGTTGCTGGGCCGTCTCGGGGCCCTGCGCTGGCGGTTCGCGTTGCTGTGGCCGCTCCTCTTGGCCGGAGTGTATTTCCTGCCGTGGACGGCGGACCTCGCCTACGGCGGTGACGAGCATTATCACTTCAAGTCACTGGTGGTGAATCGACTGCTCAGCCTTGAGCTCGTGCGGCACACCGGTTTCGCCGTCGCCGGCTTGGGTTGGCTTGCGGTCGGCATCTGGTTGGCGGTGCAGCAGGCCGGCAGACCGGTTGTTTCTGCCGGCGATCACGCGCGCTGGGGACTGTGGGCGGGGGCAGGACTGGCGGTGGCCGCTGCGGCGCCTTGGGTCTATCCGCCGGCGACGCTGGCCGATGACTTCCAACAGGATCGCATGCTGCGTTATCCCGCGAGTCAGCCTTGGCTGGGGGCGTGGCTGTGGGAGCTGAGCCGCGGCGATTGGGGCGCGGGCATCCTGTTCGCCTTTGAAACCCTGCGGTTCGTGCCGGTGCTCGCGGTGTTGTTGCTCGGCCTAGTGCTGGTGCAGGAGCCAAAGTGGCGAAAAGCGCCCCCTGCGCTGCCTTTGCTCGGGGCACTCGCCGTGGCGACGGTGCCAACGCTGCTCTATCACGGGACGCTGTTCTACCTGGAGCTGGCGCTGTTGCCGCCCCTGCTGCTGCTGTTGCGGGCGGGTCGGCGTTGGCTGCTGGCTGCTCCGGGGAGGCTGGTTGGGACCGATGTCTGGTGGGCCGCGCTGACCCTGGGTTTCCTCAAGGACACGGGGGTGGTGGCGATGGGAATACTCTGGCTCACCCGGGCAGCGACCCGCGGGTTGCTTTTATGGCGGCGCGGCGAGCTGGGCGGGGTGGTCGTGCGCGCGGAGGCACGGGTTGCGTTCGTGGTGCTCGGGCCGGGGCTGCTGTATCTCGCGCTGCGCGCCCTGCATGGCTCGCGTCCGTATCAACCGCATTTCGGGAACCTGCTGGATGCCGGTCTGTGGCTGCGGGCGGTAGGTGCGGTGGTGGAGCAGTTCGGGGTGCTCTGGTTGCCGGCACTGGTGGGAGCGGTGCTGCTGGCGCGGCGACGGGGCGGGGCGCGATTGCTGGCGGTGGGCGCGGTCTTCGCCGGAATCTGGCTATTCCACCTCGTTGAGGATCCCCGCTGGGTGGGATTGGCGCGGTTCAACCTGTTGCTGTTGCCTGCCGTGCTCGCGCTGGCCTGGACGGGGTTGAGCCCGTTGCTGGCGCATCGCCTGCCGGCCATGGCCGTTCTCCTTGGCCTGCTGGCCGGGAACGCCGCATTAAGCCCGGTGGATGCCGCGGGGCAGCGCGCAGTGTGGGGCGGTTCGGGCGAGCGCTGGTATGCCTACACCGACTGTCTGATCGAGCTGCGTCGGCGGAAGCCGGATGCCCGCTTCGCATTGGCCAACACCGCGCACACCTACGGGATCGGCATGACGCAGCAACGGATTGATTGGTGGGTGGACGGGGCGAACCTGCCCGTCGCGGATCCTGCCAACGCGCTGGTCACACTGCGCGCTTCCCTCGAACAAGCGGGGCGGGGGAATTTCGATTTCGTCATCTTCCGCTGGGAAGCTGCGCCCGGGGTCGCGCCCGATTTCCGCCATGCCGGCTTTGAACGGGTCTTTGACGTCTCCGCCCGGGGCGGGACACTCACCGTTTTCGCCCGCGCAGGGCAGGGCAGTCCGCCCGAGCGACCCTAGACACGTCCGCAAGCTGCCCGAAGTGGTGCGCTCCCACTTGTGCTCCTCATCTTGCTCCTGACCCTGCTCACGGCCAGCGGCGGGCAATGCAGGGTGAGGAGCAGGATCGAGAGCGACTCCGCACTCGACATCCTCCCGCCTGCGCCCAAACTTTTCGTCCCATGTCGCACGCTGACTTTGTCCACCTGCATCTCCACACGGAGTATTCGCTCCTGGATGCCGCGTGCCGTTTGGACAAGCTCGCCGAGCGCGCGCACGACCTGAAGTTCAGCTCCATGGCCATCACGGACCACGGGGTGCTTTATGGCGCGGTGGACTTCTACAAGGCCGTCCGCGAGAAGGGCATCAAGCCCATCATCGGCTGCGAAGTTTACGTGGCGCACGGCGACCGGCGTGAGAAGAAGGCGGGCTCGGGCGGCGGCGGCAAGGAGGTTTATCAGCACTTGCTCCTGCTCGCGAAGGACGAGGCGGGCTATCGCAACCTGGTCAAGCTCGTCACTGAGGCGCACCTGACGGGCTTCTACTACAAGCCGCGCGTGGACAAGGAGCTGCTCGCCGCGCATCACGACGGGCTCATCGCGCTGTCCGGCTGTCTCGCGAGCGAGATTTGCCAGCACCTCATTCACGACCAGGTGGACAAGGCCCGCGAGGCCGTGGACTGGTTCAAGCAGACGTTCGGCGCGGAGAATTTTTACCTCGAACTCCAGAACCACGGCATCCCCGAGCAGGCGAAGGTGAACCGCCACCTCATCCCGTGGGCGAAGGAGTTCGGCCTCAAGCTGGTCGCGACCAATGACGTGCACTACGTCGAGAAGGGCCACTCCGCCGCGCACGATTGCCTCGTGTGCATCGGGCGCCAGGTGAACTTGTCCGACACGAAGCCGCGTTACGTGCCCGGGCAGTTTTATCTCCGCAGCGCGGAGGAGATGAAGGCGCTCTTTGCGGAAGTGCCCGAGGCGGTGACCAACACCGTGGAGGTCGCGGAGAAGTGCAACGTGGAGTTCGATTTCAAGACGCTGCACTACCCGGTCTTCCATCCGCCGGAGACTTACACGCGCGAGGGTTATTTGCGGAAGCTGCTCGCGGAAGGCCTTGGCCGCCGCTACACGCTCGATGTGAAGGCGGTAGGGAAGGAATTTGTGGTCGAGGGCATCCGCGAGCCGTGGCGCTTGCCGGGAGTCACGAAGGAAGAGTGTTTGGCCATGGGTAATCAGTCCGTTGCGACTGCGTCTGACGCGCTGACCAATAGCTCCGCACTGATTGCTTCTCCCGCCATCGCCGCCGCCATCAAGCTGGTGATTGACCGCCTCCAGCTCGAGCTCACCGTCATCGAGAAGACCGGGTTCATCAGCTACTTCCTCATCACGGCGGACTTCGTCGCGAAGGGCCGTGAGATGGGCGTGGCGTGCGTGGCGCGCGGTTCCGCCGCCGGCTCGCTCGTCACCTACCTGCTGGACATCGCGAACGTTGACCCCATCCGCTACCAGCTTCTCTTTGAGCGCTTCCTCAATCCCGAGCGCGTGAACCCGCCGGACATTGACATTGATTTTGCCGACGACCGCCGCGGCGACGTCATCGAGTATGTGCGCCAGAAGTATGGCCGCGATTGCGTCGCGCAAATCATCACCTTCGGCACGATGGGCGCGAAGTCCGTCATCCGCGACGTGGGCCGCGTGATGGGCCTGGGTTATTCGGATTGCGACCGGCTCGCGAAGATGGTTCCGGCGGACTTGAAGATGGATTTGGCGAAGGCCCTCAAGCAATCGCCCGAATTCAAGACCGCCTACGAAACCGAGGAGGTCACGCGCGAGCTGGTGGACAACGCGTTCGTGCTCGAAGACATCGCCCGCAACTCCAGCGTCCACGCCGCCGGCGTCGTCATTGGCGACCAGCCCCTCGTCAACCTCCTCCCGCTCAAACAGGACGAGGACGGCACCATCGTCACGCAATACCCGATGGGCCCCGTCGGCGACCTCGGCCTGCTGAAGATGGACTTCCTCGGGCTGAAAACGCTCACCGTCATCCGCAACGTCTGCGAGATGGTGAAGCAAACGCGCGGCGTGGAAATCAAGGTGGACGACCTCCCGCTCGACAACCAACCCGCCTACGACCTCCTCAACAAAGGCAACACCGTCGGCGTGTTCCAGCTTGAATCCGGCGGCATGCGCGACCTCTGCCGGAAGTTCCAAATCAGCTCCGTCGAGCACATCACCGCGCTCGTGGCGCTCTACCGCCCCGGCCCGATGGACCTGATTCCCGACTTCATCAAGCGCCGCCACGGGGAGGTTGAAATCGAGTATGCCCACCCGCTTTTGGAGCGCATCTCGAAGGAGACCTACGGCGTGCTCATCTACCAGGAGCAGGTCATGCAGGCCGCGCAGATCCTCGCCGGCTACACGCTCGGCGGCGCGGACCTCCTCCGCCGCGCGATGGGCAAAAAGAAGCCCGAGGAAATGGCCAAGCACCGCGGCCTCTTCGTGAAAGGCGCGAAGGAGCGGAACAACATCCCGGAGGCGAAGGCGAACTCGATTTTCGACCTGCTCGAAAAGTTCGCGGGCTACGGCTTCAACAAATCCCACGCCGCCGCCTACGCCATCGTCTCGTATCAAACCGCGTATCTGAAGGCCAACTATCCCGTCGAGTTCCTCAGCGCGATGATGACCAACGACATGGGCACGCAGGACAAGCTCAAGGTCGTCCTCGACGAGGCCAAGGTCATGGGCGTCGAAGTCCTCCCGCCGGACGTGAACGACGGCCAGGCTTACTTCTACCCCGCTTCCGGTGGCAGTCGCCCTGAGGGGGATTCGGCCTCGCAATCGCCAGTTAGAAACGCCATCCGCTTTGGCCTCGCCGCCATCAAGGGCGTCGGTGAAGCCGCCGTGAAGGGCATCATCGAAGCCCGCGACAAGGGCGGGAAATTCACCAGCCTCACCGATTTCTGCGAGCGCGTCGATTCGCGCACCGTCACGCGCAAGACCCTCGAAGCCCTCATCAAATGCGGCGCGTGCGACAGCTTCGGCGAGTCGCGCGCCTCCATGTTCGCCGCGCTCGACCGTGTCATGGCCCGCGCCGCCAGTGCCGCCGCCGACCGCGTGCGCGGCCAAGTCTCCCTTTTCGGCATGATGGAGGAACCCGCCGCGACCGCGAAGGTCGAGAAATCCGCCCAGCTCCCCGAATGGCCGCAGCACGAACTCCTCGCGCACGAGAAGGAACTGCTTGGCTTCTACGTCACCGGGCACCCGCTCACTCCGCTCGCCCCGCTGCTCGAAAAGTTCTGCCTCCACAACTCCGCCACCGCGAAAACCCTCGCCCCGCGCACCATGACGCGCATCGGCGGCATGGTCGGCGCGGTGCAGCAGGGCATGAGCAAGAAGTCCGGCAAACCCTACGCGATGGTCACGCTGGAGGATTTGGAGGGCACGTTCTCGATGCTGTTGATGAACGAGAACTATGACAAATACCGCGAGCACCTCGTCAGCGGGAAGGCGCTGCTTGTTGTCGGCGAAGTGAACAACGACGAGGACAAACCCAAGCTTTTCCCCAGCGAAATCATGCCGCTGGAAGACGCGCCGAGGAAGTTCACCCGGCAGGTCCACCTCCGCCTCTATCCCGCGCACGTGGACACCGCGAAGCTCGAAGCCGCCCGCGCGCTCGTCGAGGCGCACCGTGGCAAGTGCCCGCTCTTCCTCTGCTTCCGTTACCCGGACGCCCCGCCCGTCTTCATCGAGACCCACGAGCGCTTCGCCGTCGCGCCCACGCTCGCCTTCCAACGTGCCGTGGACGAATTGCTCGGCGAGGAAACCTACTACGCGAAGGTGGACACCTCGGCCCCCGAGCGCCCGAAGCGCGCCTGGGAACGCCGCGGCGGCGGCGGCGACGAAGAGTAGTCAGTGTTCGGTGTTCAGTATTCAGTTAGGAGATTGGCGGCAGGTGGCCGCTCTGAACACTGAACACTAGATACTGAACAGTTTCCCCAACTCACCGCTGCCACACGCGCAGCGGGCTGGAGAAATCATCCGTCCACACGCCCACGCCCGCCCGGCCTTCGGGCGGCGACCAGCGGGCGCGGCGCTGGAACCCGGCCAAGTCCTCCGCGCCTCGCGCCATCACCACCCAATGGGATTGCTCGCGACCCGTCGCAAACTCCGCGTCCGTCAACGACATGTCATCGCAGCCCAGCGCCACGAGCCGCAGATCGGCGGCGAGGTTCGCCAGCACGGGTTCCAAGTCGAGGTAACGATTCGAGATGTGGAACGCGAGCAGCCCGCCGGGCGCGAGTTTCCGCACATACAGCTCCAGCGCCTCGCGCGTGATGAGATGCACCGGAATGGCATCCGAGCTGAACGCATCGAGCACGAGCAGGTCGTAGCTGCCGTCCGCCGCGTCACGCAGGCGCAAGCGCGCGTCGCCCTCCACGAGCTTTGTCTCGGCCGCTGCCGAGCGCGCGAGGTAAGTGAAGAAATTGGTGTCCTGGGCGATGCGGAGCACGGACGGGTCAATGTCGTAGAACGTCCAGCGCTCCCCGACCTTCGCATAAGCCGCCATCGAACCCGCGCCCAGCCCAATGACGCCGACGCTTCGTGCCGGCGGATTGAAACCGCCGGCCCGGGCCGCGAACACCTTGAACACATCCCCCAGCGGCCCCTCGCGATGGTAAAACGTCAGCGGTTCCGGCGCGCGCGCGGGGTCGAGAAATTGCCGCCCGTGAATCGTCCGCCCATGAACGATTTGCCGCGCATCGCCGTTGGGCGACAACGTCACGCGAGTCACGCCGAAGAAGTTGCGCTCCACATGCAGCGTCTTGCCAAAGCCGCCGGTGAAGAAAGCCCCCCCCAGAAAAACCGCGCCCAGCCCGAGCGCAAAGCGACCTGGCCCGTCCACGAGTAGGAAGCACAGCAATAGCGGCAGGCCGAAAATGACGACGGACTGGACTTGGGGAGGCAGGAGTTTGGTCGGCGGCAGCAAGGCGGCAAGCGCAGCCGTGAGCACGGCGAGGCAAAGCGGCCAGACCAAATGCAATGCCGGGCGCTGGATGGTTGATGCTGGATTGGATGCGATGGGCTGCGGTGCGCGTTCTCCCTCACCCCGGCCCTCTCCCGCTGGGACAGGGCTAGGGTGAGGGAGAACGGCTTCGACTCCAGTGGTGTCACCTCGTGTCGTAGCGCGTGCGCCTTCCATCCGCAGCCAGCACGCGGCCACGAGCGCAAGCGGGTATTCCACCACGGAGTTGAACAGCAACGGCGCGAGCAAGGTGTTGAAGAGCCCGCCCAACACGCCGCCGATGGACATCCAAAGGTAAAACTCGGTCAGCCGCTCCGGCTCCGGCCGGTCCGCCGCGAGGCGCGCATGGCAGACCATCGTGGCCACGAAGAACACGCCGAGGTGAATGCCCATGACGAGCCACGCGGGTTCGCTCAGGCCCGCGCACATTTGATACGCCAACGCCAGTGCGCCGATCGGCAGTGCCCGGGAGAGCAGTTTGGCCGGGAAGAGTTGCCGCCGCGCGAAGACGAACACGAACGTCAGCAAATACAGCGCAAGCGGCACCACCCACAGCAGCGGCATGGAGGCGACATCCGTGGTGATGTAGGTCGTGACCCCGAGCAGCAGGCTGGACGGGACCGCAGCGCACGCAGCCCAGTGAAGGCGGCGAATGGATCGTTGGCCTTCCGAAGCAGCTGTAGCGGGTCGCGCAACGGCGTCGTGAGGGAATTGCAAATTTGCAATTTTCAATTGGCCATTTGCAATTGCCCGACCGCACGCCAGCACCAGGAGCGGCATCGCGATGAAAGCCACCATCCACAGCCGTGTCTGTTCCCGCAGCGGCCAGTTCAGCTCGATGAACAGCGGGTAGCCCAGCAGCGCCGCGAAGCTGCCGATGTTGCTCGCCGCGTAGAGAAAGTAAGGGTCGCGCGCACGCGCATCGCCCGAGGCGGCGAACCACCGCTGCAAAAGCGGCGTGGTCAGCGCCAGCACGAAGAACGCCGGGCCTACGCCCGCCAGCAACCTCACGAGCAGCCACGCGGTCGGCCAATCTTGCCACGGGGCAGCGGTGCTTTCGTTGAGCTTGATGGGCAGCGTGGCCAAAGCCGTGAGGAGGAGCGCGAGATGCGTCCCGAGTTGCGCGCGTGGCGAAAGATTCCCCGCCATCCAATGCGCCGCCGCGTAGCCCGCGAGCAGCATTGCCTGGAAGAACACCATGCAGGTATTCCAGACCGACGGCGCGCCACCGAGTTGCGGGAGGACCAGCTTGCCCACCATTGGCTCCACCCAGAAGAGCAAGGCGGCGCTCCAGAACAGGGTGATGGCGAAGAGAGTGGTCACGCGGCGAACGCGCGGACTCTAGTTTTGCCCACAGCCTGTGGCAAGGGCGCGAGCCGGCCGGACAGCTCTACTTCATCCCCACGCTGCTGGCGCGCTTGGCGATTTTGCGCGAGGTCAGCACCTTGGTCACGGTGCCGATCTTGAGATACTTGGATTTGATTTCGCCGAGGATGGCGTCGCGGTGGTCGTAGAGGCGCTTGAGTTTGCGCGGCTTCACGCGGCTCAAGACGTAGGCGGTCAGGAGCGGCAGCGCGATGGTTGAATCGGTGTAGCAGACGACGGAATCGGGGAGCTTGTCGGGGTCCACCTTGCCCCAGCTCACGGCTTCGGCGGGCGTCGCGCCGCTGAGGCCGCCGGTGTCGGGGCGGGCGTCGGTGACCTGGAGGAAGTAGTCGTGGCCTTTTTCCTGGATGCCGAGGACTTCCTGGATCTGCGGCTCGGTCTGGAGCATGAAGTTCTTCGGGCTGCCGCCGCCGAGGATGAAGACGCTGCTGGTGTGGCCGGTGGACTTGGCGTGATAGACGATGCCGGCGGTCTGGTTCACGTCGCGGTTCACGTCGGGAATCAGCTTGGAATCGCGCAACGCCATGGCGGCGACGTTCATGCCGATGGAGCTGTCGCCCGGGCTGCTGGTGAAGATGGGGATGCCGC
>CAZQEW010000021.1:1736-47255 GCA_964591495.1 uncultured Klebsiella sp. | reverse complement strand
CCAAGACCGGCAAACCGGCGGCATCGCGCACATAGTCGTAGCAGACAATCCGGAAATAGTTTTGTCCCACCGGGCTGCCCAGCACGGGGTTCAATTCGCCCGGATTGGCCAGATAGCTACGCCCTTCAAAAGTCACCGGGCGTTTTTCGACCATCACCCCATCACGCAGTTCGGCTGGAATCAGGTAGGGCCCAAACTTGGTGTGGAGAGACAGGTTAAAGGACTCCGGGGACGCCGGGGGCGGGGCAATGCCAACGTCCTGACTGACAAACAGCCGGGTGCCGGCCACTGCGTCAGGATATATTTGCACGTCGTAGGGCGTGTAGATGACGTAGGTGCCGCTGTAAGGCAGATCGTCAATCCGCACCCTGATGCGCGTGAACACAACCTGGTCCCCGTTGATCGGCACCTCGTTGGCCCAGGACGCTTCATGAGCCAGGACCAGGCGAGCGCGCGTCACCGGCTTGCGGGCGATGGCCTGCACATCGGGAGGCAGGGGAATGTCAAAGCCCGCATCCGCCCGATACCAGAAATGCTCGATGGACCAAAAGTCCGGAAAGCGCTCCGGAAATGCCACTCCCTCGGTGAGCACCCACCCCCCATCGATCTCGCCCTGGCTGAGGGGGATGCCCAACTCCAACGCCACACCGGTTTTGTCCTGATACCAGCCCGGGTAACCATGTGGGCCCTCAGGCGGTCCGGCCCGGAACAAACCCGGTGCCGCGTAACCAGCCGGGGTCGGATCCGTGAACGGCGGGGTCCCAGTGACCTGGCCTGAAGCGGGATCCCGGCCGGCAGTCAGCAGGAGCAGGAGCGTTAGGGCAATGCTGGCCGAGCAGGGGTTAAACGCCTGCCATCTGCTACAGGCTGCCGGAGGGTTGATTAAGCGTTGCATGTCTTCAGGATTTTATGGTTGCGCGTCGGCCAGCTCGGGCTGAGCCCACACATTATTCCCATCCAGCTATGCAATACCCATGCCACGCATCACCCGGCCATCCTCCCCTCGATACTGGAAGAAATGGCCTGTTTTTTGGCTTCCCAGGGGGCGGTCACTCCAGGCCTTGAAAAAAATGCCGTCCGGCACGGCGTTCTTACTGCCCATTTCTCCCGTCTTACCGGTTCTCCGGCCAGCAGCATGCACCATTCCCCCTGCTCGGCAGAAGGGCCCTTGGTCCAATGCCAAAACACTGCTTTTGGAGTATTGAAATGGGGCCGTTGCAATCTGGTATAACTCCCCATGCACTCATTTCGACCCAACTCATCCGGCGCCGTGCCGGTTGATGTGGAACCAAAACGGGCCCCAGTTGCTTAAACAATCATTCTGCCCCGCGCCTTTAACGCCATGAATCGCATTCCTCAGCTCGCGCTCCTACTTCTGCTTGGCTCTGTCTTACCTTCGTTCCCGCAGCTCCTGCTCCAGCAAAACTTCAACAGTGCGACTAGTGTTGGGAGCTATTTCAACCTGACCGCCCCAACGACGGCGCAGTTTAACTCCATATCAGGCACGGCGGGGGCTGGGGCTACGGTGATGGACATTGCCTCGCAGTTGGGCTTGGGCACTTCCTTGGTCCTAAGTCGTCCAGGTGCTGGATCGGCCAGCGTCGTCCGCACAACCGACCTGGCTGCGTCCGTCGGTGCCGTCGTGGTCCAGATGCGCTTTACGCCCGGGCAGATCAAGGCCGTCGCCAATTCAGTGCTGTCTTTCCAACTAGGCACCAATTTCAGCGCGCTCAGCCAAGCGGAAACCGGGGCCCAAGTCGCCGCCCAAATCGCCGTCGACCTACGCGGCCTAGATACGGCGGGCGACCAGTGGGGTTGGACGGGCAGTCCGACCACGTTCAACGGCTTTGCGTCGGATGCCTTTCCGCTCGTCACTTGGGCGGTGAACAACAGCGGTGGCCCGGTCAGCTACCTCAGCCCCAACGGGGGAAACATCACGCTGGCCGACGGCAAGTTTGATCTCTGGGTGGGGGACAGCGGTCTGGCCGTGCGAGTATTTGAGGGTCAGGCCAATCTGAATACCGGAGTCCCGCTGCGCTCTTTCAAGATCGCCTGCAACGATGGCAATGCCTCATACGGCATAGACGAATTCACCATCACCAAGGTGGCCGCTGAGGCCCAGCCCACATTGTTGTTTAACACCATGCCGCGCAGTGCTTCTTCGACCAACGGCGGGTCAGTCACCCTGTCCGCCTTGGTCACGGGCACCGGAAGCCTGACTTACCAGTGGCTCCGCAACGGGAGCATGGTCCCCGGCGCGGCAGGCAGCCAGCTGGTCTTGAGCAATCTGAGCCAATTCCAGGAGGGACTTTACAGCCTGAATGTCACCGGACTTGGGGGAAGCATCACCAGCGGTCCCCCAGCCTTGGTGATCAGCTTGCCAGCGGTCAGCAACTCGTTCGCCGGCTCGGACGGTTTCGACGGGACCATCCGGGACACCGTCAACTGGGGAGACTTCGATTTCGCGGGATCTTCTCTCAACACCGTGCTGATCCAAGAGACCAACCGGCTGGTCTTTAGCCAGAACAACACGGCAGACGCGGGTGTTTACCGGGTCTGGAAAAAAGGCCTCGCGCCGGCAAATCAGGACTGGGAGGCGCGTGTTCAGGTCGAACTGCCGAATCTGGCCTTTGCCACCAACGGATATGTCGGTGCAGGTTTAATCGTGCTGAACGCCGCTGACCCCGGGGATCGGCTCAATTTGGAAATAGAGACCGGCAAGGACAACGGTTTCGCTTACCGTGACTTCTATGTGACCCATACCCAGGATGACGTGGACCAGTTGGGACAGGACACTTTCGCCCCGGCCACCAATACTGTTGGTTTGCTGCGCGCCCGCTGGTTGGCCGCCTCGGGGGTCTTGTTGATGGAGTATGATCCGGATGGTCCCGGCAACGGGGAAAACTGGGTGACTTTGCGGTCGTTCAGTCCCAGCACCAATTGGGGCATCAACTCCTCCGGGGCTTTCCTCGTCGGCATTGGTGCGTATGCCCGCAACCGCACCGTCAGTGCCAGCGAGGGTGTGGTGCTCGACAGTTTTGCGACCTCGATTACCCCGCTGCCTGATCTCGCATGGTTGCCGACTCAGTCCACTCGGGATGGAGTTCCCTTCCAGGCATTGGGCACCGTGTTCGCTGCGCCGCCCGGAGCCACCAATCCCGTGGGCCTGGGATTGTCCGCTAGCGGCACCTACCGGTTCGGCTTCTTCAACCGCCTGCCTGCCAATCCGGCCGCTCCGACCGTTGCCGAGGCTGACTTGACCGGCTCACCGCTGGCAGCCGGCACGCAATTGGTCCTGAAGTTTTCCAAACGCACCAATGACCACGTCAGCTTTGTGGCCATGACCGCCGACGCCGCAGTTTTGTCCGACGTCGGCTATGCCGTAAACCCCTCTGGCAATGAACTTACGGTTCGCGCGCGGGTGGTGAACCCGGTGGCGTCCGAAAGCAACAACCCAGACACCGTTGGCGCGGCGTTTGGATTGCTGGTCCGGCTCGCCCCCACACCCACCGGCCCCGAAAACTTCCGGGGCACCGTTTTTGTCACAGACATGCTCTACCATGACGTGGAGCCGCCCGGGCCGGGCGACGCCGCCCAGACCTCGACCAACTACATCGGCCAGATGGTCTCACTGGCTGCCAAGGGTATCTCGGCTAGCACGGCGACGTTCCATGCCTTCATCCCGGAGCGGCTGTTTGCCGCGGGTCGGGCCAATGGGGTGGATGTCACCGGCGAGAACTGCCTGGGTTACCGCACCTACTTGCAGCTCACCGGCAGCAGCAACGGCTTCTTCAAACTTAACTCTCCGCCAACCAGTGCCTTCACGGATGCTAACTTCGACAGCGACGGAGACGGCAGCGCCGATGCAATTTGGCGCTACAAGATCGCGAACTCCACCTGGTCACGGCAGGTCATAGGCTTCGGCAAGGCGCAGAATCTGGGGTCATCCGGTCTTACCTATACCTTCACCACGCTGGCTGGCGTGGCAGGAAGTTTTGGCAGCATCGACGGCACCGGCAGCGCCGCGCGGTTCTACTATCCCAACTGCGTGGCACTGGACAGTTCCGGAAACCTTTATGTGGGGGAAAATGGTAATGGCACAATCCGTAAGGTGACGCCGGGTGGGTCGGTTACCACGCTGGCCGGGCTGGCGGGAAGCTATGGCAGCACCAATGGCACCGGCAGCGCCGCCCGGTTCAACGGTCCCAATGGCTTGGCTGTAGACAGTGCTGGGAATGTCTATGTGGCGGATTATGGCAATCACACCATCCGCAAGGTGACCCCGGGTGGATCGGTTACCACGCTGGCCGGGTTGGCGGGCAGTTCTGGCAGCGCCGACGGCACTGGCAGCGCTGCGCGGTTCCGCTCTCCTTACAATGTGGCTGTGGACAGTGCTGGAATCGTTTATGTGTCTGATACTCTCAACCACACCGTCCGCAAGGTGATGCCAGATGGAACGGTTTCCACCCTCGCCGGATCTGCGGGAGGCCCTGGCAACGCCGACGGCATGGGCAGCGCCGCGCGGTTCGACCACCCCAATGGCCTGGCAGTCGACACGCAGGGCAACATCTACGTCGCCGATTACCTCAATCACACGATCCGCAAGGTGACGCCGGGCGGGGCTGTTTCCACGCTGGCTGGGCTGGCAGGAAGCTCAGGTAGCACCGACGGCACCGGTAATGCCGCGCGTTTTTCCTATCCCTATGGGGTGGCACTGGATAGTGCCGGCAACGTCTTCGTGGCGGATGAGGGCAATCAAACCATCCGCAAGGTGACCCCTGGTGGTTCAGTTACCACACTCGCCGGGCTGGCGGGCAGCCAAGGCAGCACCGACGGTCCGGGAAGCGCCACGCGGTTCAGTAGCCCTCGTGGGGTGGCTGTGGACGGTGCCGGGAACGTCTACGTCGCCGATTATTCAAACATGACCATCCGCAAGGGCGTGCCCACGACAAGCGAGCCTCCCGTGATCACCGGCCAACCCCAAGGCGCAACCTTGCTGCTCAACCAGTTCACCAACTTTTCCGTGACAGCGACCGGCAGCGCTCCGCTGGCCTACCAGTGGTTCAAATCCTTCGGCGGTGCGCCCGTCCTGCTTCCGGCAGCGACCAATAGCTATTACAGCATCCTGCCCACCAACCGCTCCCCCTCCGGCAGCTACTTCGTGGTTGTCACCAATATTCATGGCAGCGTCACCAGCAGTCCGGCGCTGCTGCGGGTGCTGGTGCCGCAGCGGTTGCTGGTCCCGGAGCGGCTGGGCGACGGGCGGTTCCGTCTGCGCTTCGGTGATCAGGATGGCGGGCTGGCTGGTGCGGATGAATTTGGGGCCCTCGAGGTCTATGCTACCACGAACGTGTTCAATACCAACAGTTGGGTGCGCCTCACCAACGGCCTGAGCATCGTGAATGGTCAGGTCCAAATCGAAGACGCGGGCGCACCCGGGTTGCCGCGCCGCTTCTACCGCGTGATTGAACGATGATGCCACCCGGAACCTGCCATGCCGCTGCGGGGAGCAGGTTCACAAAAGCACACCGTTCTCCGTGCAGATGTCCAATCCGAATCGCAGCCCCAACAGGGTTTGGTTGAGGACGTTGTCCTGCCGTTGAACCGCCCCGCCCAAACCTCGCGGACTTGGCGTAAGCGGCGGGCGAAAAGTGCGGCGGGTCTGGATGCGGTCTACGGCCAGTTTCCGTCGGCCAAATCCCTTACCGGCTTGGTCCAGAAGGTCCTAGCTCACTTTCTGTTCACCTTCAAAGTGACCTGCGACATCACGTTGAAATGCTTCGTCAATCTACCTCGCCTCGGCATCAAGGCTGGGAAGCCCTACGACAATTTCCTTCACGCGAACTGTTCGTAAACGCCTTCCTGAGGCCTGTGTGAACCCTTTCGCAAGAACATCGGGTGCTGACGTCCGAGTTGAGCCGGTGCTACTGCGCTGATCATGAGCACGGCCGGAATTTCACCGCAGATCTCGACCGCTTCTTCAGCCAGTTGCCCAAGGGTTGGCGCTACGGGGTGGAGATTCGGAACCGGGACTGACTGCAACCCGATTATTTCGCGGTGCTTAGCAGGCACAGGGGGCGTCCACGGTTTCAACAACTGGTCGAGGACGCCGACGGTGGGGAGCAGATGGCTGTGGCGGGGAGTGAAAGTTGGGATGCGATGGTCCGGCATGGTTTCTGTTGAAGGCCGGCCGTAACTGCTAAAAGGGCGTGGGACAATCCAGCCCCTACAAATCGGTGGAGCAGGTCAACGAGGAAGCGAGAACAGTCGGCAAGAAGCTGATTGCAGGGTGAAGCAGCAGGGCAAGAAGGCGTTCATCTACGTCAACAACCGCCTAAAGTGAAACGCGCTGGAAACCATCAGCGCGATCACGGAGGGTTTGGGTAAAACGCGGCGGTTCGACTGATCCTCCACCTCGGCATGGGCGCCTTATACGCGTCCGTCGAGCAGTTAGGGAATCCGCAGCTAAAGGGAAGGCTAGGCTTCGTCGGCCATCCGCCAACCCCGCCTAGGATCGATTCCTCAGGTGAGAATGGGCTTCACTATCTCCCCATGCACGTCCGTAAGCCGGTAGTCGCGACCTTGAAAGCGATACGTCAACTTCGTGTGATCCAGCCCGAGGAGATGCAGGGCCGTCGCGTTGAGGTCGTGAATGTGCACGGGGTCCTTCACGATATTGTAGCTGAAGTCATCGGTCTCACCGTAGGCCTGACCACCCTTGATGCCGGCACCGGCCAGCCAGATGCTGTAGCAGCGCGGGTGATGATCCCGGCCGTAGTTGTCCTTGGTCAGGACGCCTTGGGAATAAACCGTGCGGCCAAACTCCCCACCCCAGATGACCAAGGTGTCCTCAAGCAGGCCGCGCCCTTTCAATTCAGCCAGCAAGGCGGCGGTGGGCTGATCGGTGTCATGACACTGGCTCCTGATGCCGCTGGGCAGGTTGTTGTGCTGGTCCCAGCCGCGATGGTAGAGCTGGATGAATCGCACCCCACGCTCGGCGAGCCGACGGGCCAGAATGCAATTTGCCGCATAGGTGCCGGGCTTTTTCGATTCGGGACCGTAGCGGTCGAAGATGTCCGCGGGCTCCTTGGAGAGATCCGCGAGTTCCGGGACGGCGGACTGCATGCGGAACGCGAGTTCATACTGGTCGATGCGCGCCTGCGTCTCCGGGTCCTGATACTCCGCGAACTGCAGGCGATTGAGCGCGGTGGCGTCATCCAGCATGGCACGCCGACGCGCGGGCGTGATGCCCGGGGGATTGGAGAGGAACAGCACCGGATCCTTGCCGGAACTGAAGCGCACGCCTTGGTAGCGGGAGGGGAGAAACCCGGAACCCCACATGCGCTCGTGCAATGGCTGTGCGTTAGTGGGGCCGCTGGGACGGGAAATCAGGGCGACGAAAGCCGGCAGGTCGGCGTTCTCGGAACCCAAGCCATAGGAAACCCACGCTCCAAAGGCCGGTCGGCCGCCGATCTGGTGCCCGGTCTGCAGCAGCGTCATTGCCGGGTCGTGATTGATGGCCTCCGTGTGAAGCGAACGGATGACGCAGATATCGTCCGCGAATTTCGCGGTATGGGGCAGCGTTTCCGCCAGCCACAAACCCGACTGGCCATGCTGCTGGAACTTGAAGACCGACGGGGCCACCGGGAAGCGCTTCTGTCCGGCCGTCATGCCGGTAAGCCGTTGCTCGCCGCGCACCGACGGAGGCAGATCCTTGTCAAAGTGGGAAGCCAGGCCAGGCTTGTGGTCAAACAAGTCCAGCTGCGAGGGCGCGCCAGCCTGGGTGAGCCAGATGATGCGCTTCGCCTTGGGGGCAAACGATGGTGGCTGGGGCGCGGCGAACAGCCGCGGGTTGACGAGGGAAGCCAGCGCAGCGGCACCGATGCCGGTGGCCGAGCGGCCTAGGAAATGGCGGCGGGAGAGTTCGTTCTGTAGGGACGGCAAGCTCATGGGTTCACTCCTTCGTGACCGTTTCATCCAGATTGAGCAGTGTGCTGGCGACCGTGGTGAAGGCGGCCAGTTCGGCGAGATTCAACTTGGTATCGTAGCCCGCCGAGCCGACGGCCAGGAACGACTTGGCCGCCTCCGGATCCTTGGTGAAGTCCGCGTGGGCCCGGGCATATGCCGCTTGCAGGATCTTGAATTCCGCCGGCGCGGGCGGACGCGCGAGCAGCAGCCGGAAGCCCATGGTGAGCCGCGCCTCCTCCGTGCTGCCGCCTTCCTTCATCATGCGTTGCGCGAGGAAACGGGCGGCTTCGACATAGGTCGGGTCGTTCAGGAGGTTCAGGGCCTGCAACGGGGTGTTCGTGCGCGGGCGGCGCAGGGTGCAGCTCTCGCGGAAGGGGGCATCGAAGAGCAGCATTGCGGGGTGCGGAACGGAACGCTTCCAATACGTATAGAGGCTGCGGCGGCGGAGTTCGTCTCCCTTGCCCGGCACATACGTGTTGTAGCCGTTTCCGGCCGTGACCTGCTCATAAAGCCCAGGCGGATGATAGGGCTTCACCGAGGGCCCGCCGAGCTGTTCGACCAGCAGTCCGCTGGCAGCAAGGGCCTGATCCCGGATGAATTCGCCCATGAGCCGGTGGCGCGGACCGCGGGCGAGCCAACGATTTTCCGGATCGCGTTCGCGCAATGCCGGCGTGAAGCGTGAGGCCTGCCGATAGGTCGCGCTGGTGACCATGAGCCGCAGCAACTGCTTCACGTCCCAACCGCTGCGGATGAACTCCTGCGCCAGCCAGTCGAGCAGTTCAGGATGGCTCGGGAGCGCGCCTTGCGAACCGAAATCCTCGCTCGTCTTCACCAGACCGGAGCCGAAAACCTGCTGCCAAAAGCGGTTCACGGTGACACGCGCCGTAAGCGGGTTTTCCGTGCTCACAAGCCACTTCGCCAGCCCGAGGCGGTTGCGGGGCATTTCGGGCGACAGCGCTGGCAAAACGGCTGGAGTCGCTGCTGTGACGGCGCTCCCGGGCTTGTCATAGGCCCCGCGCATCAGGATGAACGTCGGACGCGGGTCCTTTTGCTCCTCCATGACCAGAGTGGTGGGAATCTCGTTCTCCGCTGCCGTGACCTGCTTTTTCAAGCTGCCCAGCTCATCGTTGAGCTTTCGATGGTCTGGCTGCTGCGCGATCCGGAAGGCCGCGAGCTGCTGTTGTTCCGCCTTCGACCGCCCCGACGAATCTTTCCGCGTGATCGCCTCCACGGCGGCGGGGGTCAGCAAATCGGGCTGCACCTCAGTGGCGAACAGCCGCCAGCGCGAAGGCCCGCCGGCATTCTCCACGCCAAGCTCGATTTGGACCTCGCGGCCGGCCTCCGCCGCCAGTGCCGGCTCAAACTCAAAGACTGCATGCACGGGGCGTTCCGGCTTCATGGCAAGAACCGTCCGGGTCTTGCGGTCATTATCCAGCACCTTCTCGGTTTCCCCGCTTGCGAGCGAATCTCCCCAGGCAATGGCGCGCAGCTTGTGCTGTCCCAGCTTGAGTTCGCTCCACTGGAAACTGGCCGAGGTCGCCGTGGTCCCGCACTCGAGGCGCAGCGCGGTGAGGCGTCCGGCGGGCAGGCGCGCGGTGAGCTTGAGGGTGTTCGGCCGCGTCTCCTGCGGGCCAACTTCCAAGGTCTTGGCGGACGCATCAATCACCGGCGGCTGATCTCCGCCGCTGGCCTTGAGCAGGCTCACCGGCTCCCACTTCACCACCGCCGAGGCGACCCGCTGCGCCCACTCCTCAACGCCACTCACAGACCGATTGGTGAGCGCGGTGAGCTGTTCGTTCACCGCTTTCAGCTTTCCGTTCAGGGCGGCGAGTTTCGCTTCCGTTGCCGGAGAGGGGAGCTTCACAAACGGCGGGGCGTTTTGCCGGATGGGATTCGCATAAATGCCCACGCCTCTTTCCGGCACGTTGTGGAAAAACGCTTTCAGCGAGTAGAAGTCGCGCTGCGTGAACGGGTCGAACTTGTGATCATGGCAGCGGCAGCAGTTAAAGGTCTGCCCCAGCCAGACGGCTGCCGTCGTCTCCACGCGATCAGCCGTGTATTCGGCGAGAAACTCCTCGGCAATGATGCCGCCTTCCTCGTTCAACATGTGGTTGCGATGAAAGCCCGTGGCTACCCTCTGTTCGAGGGTCGGGCTGGGGAGCAGGTCACCCGCCAGTTGCTCGATGGTGAACTGATCGAACGGCTTGTTTTCATTGAACGCACGGATCACCCAGTCGCGCCAGGGCCACAGTTCACGGTCGCGATCCACCTGGTAGCCGTTCGAATCCGCATAGCGCGCCGCGTCCAGCCAATCGACCGCCATGCGTTCGCCATAACGTGGCGATTTCAGCAGGCGATCCACCACCTTTTCATAAGCCTGCGCCGAGGTGTCAGCTACAAAGGCATCCACCTCCGCTGGCGTCGGGGGCAAGCCGGTCAAATCCAAGGTCACCCGCCGGATGAGCACCGGCTTGAGTGCCTCGGTGGACGGCGTGAGCGCGGCGGACTCCAAGCGCGCCAGCACGAATTGATCAATTGGGTTACGCGGCCAGTCCTTGCGCCGCACGGACGGAACTTTCACCGGGGAAGGCGCCACGAAGGACCAATGCTCCTCATACTTCGCGCCTTGGGCGACCCACTGCCGCAGCTTCAGCTTCTGCGCCGAGGTCAGCACCTTGTGCGATTTGGGCGGTGGCATCACTTCGCCCGCATCACTGCTGTTGATGCGCTTGAGCAACTCAGACTTCCTCACGTCGCCCGGCACGATGGCGAGCTTGCCGGACTTGGCCGGCTTGAGCGCCGCCTCGCGCACATCGAGGCGCAACCCGGCTTTGCGCTGCTGCTCATCCGGCCCGTGACAACTAAAACAGTTGTCCGACAAAATGGGACGGATCTCCCGGCTGAAGCTCACCGGCTCTTGCGCCCGGACGGAGGCCTCGGCCAGCAGCAGGGCGGAGACCAGGTAGATGATGCGCTTCATGTCAGTTGGTAACGTGTGACGCCCGGCTCTCCGCGATGATTGAAACGGGTTTGCTGCAAGCGATGGCCGTTGACTGCCGATTACTCCGGGACCAACCCACTGCGACCGTCCAGCTCGCCCTTCATCCGCGCCATCAAGACCTGCAAAAGCCTCACTTACGGCGGCGGAGCGGCGTGCCTGAGAAAGGGAACGCCTGAAAACGAATTTTCTTTAGGTTGGAATAATCGGAACTTTAAATCAGTGCATGAACGACTTAGAGAAGCGCATTTCCGAGCACCCCTTCTTTCGCAGCATGGCGCCGGCGCATTTGGCTCTGGTTACGAAAAGTGCCACCGAAGCCAGGTTTGAAACCAACCAGATTATTTTTCACGAGAAAGCACCCGCCGACCGTTTCTTCCTGATCGAATCCGGCCGGGTAGCTTTGGGCTGGCATACTCCCGAGGGTAAGATGGTTTTGGTCCAAACACTTGGCCCCGGCGAGGTCATCGGATGGTCTTGGTTGTTCCCACCCTTTGTCTGGCACTTTCAAGCCCGAGCTACGGAGCCGACCTGCACCGTAGTCCTCAATGGCGGGGACCTGCTCGTAGCCGCTGAAGATAACCCTCAGTTCGGCTACGATCTGATGCGGCGAATTGCACAGATGGTGATCACCCGATTGCAAGCAAGCCGGAGATCCAGGGTCGTGGCTGACGAAGCGAAGTAGCTTTGCGACAAGGAAAAGTCCGGGAGCTGGAACGCACTTGATCGGAGCAAGCAGGCTCAAGGCGGAATCGCTGCAGACTCAAATCGCCACACCATCACTGGTCGGCGCTTCGCACGGTGGTGTTACCGTATCGTAGTTGCCGCCCGCCGCACTTTTCGCCCGCCGCTTACACTGTTACTAGTGCGCTCCGTGAGGCATCCCGCGGGCCACGCTGCGTTGGAGCCCGACGATTTCCGGTTCACGTTCGACGTCACCGACGATAGCACGCCATCGGGTGCGAAATCAGCACGTTGTTGCGTCGAGCTCCAACCAGACTTGGCCGGCTTCAACCGCCAGCGGAGGAAACCAGAACGAGAGTTGACGCGCCTCCAATCAAGCTCAGAATCAGCTCCAAGAACCAAAAGCAAACACCCATCAGTTGAAGCCACTAAATCACGCGGTGCTGCTAGTGCTCGGAAGCGCATGGGCGATTCTCGCAGCCAGCGGTCAGGAGTCTCCGCTCTCTTTGGAAAGGGCCAAAGAGCTGGGACGCGCAAACTCCAGATTTTTGCAAGAGACCAAGGAAGTCGCGAGAGCCCCCGGTGTCACTCCAAAGGCGAACCTGGCCTTCTTTCACAAGTCGGTGTGGCCAATCCTGAAAAGGAACTGTCTGGCCTGTCATGGTCCCGAAAAATCCAAGGGCAGACTTCGCATCGACCAGCTGAATCCCGACCTGCTGACCGGCCCTGACGCGGAGCGGTGGCGGGAGGTGTTTAACGCGCTCAGCAAATCAGAGATGCCCCCCAAGGACGAACCTGATTATGCACTCGCGGATGCCGATCGCGGACGCATGGTTGATTGGCTCACCGAGGAACTGAACGCGGCGTCACTCATCCGCCGCAACAGCGGACAGCATTCGTCTTTTCGCCGACTCACGAATTACGAATACAACTACGCCCTGCAGGACTTGCTTGGTCTGCCCTATGCCTTCGTGAGCAAGCTGCCCCCGGAAACCGCGTCGGAGGACGGTTTCAAGAACAGCTCGGAATTGCTGCAGATGTCGGCCATGCAGTTTGATGCCTATCGTGAGATCGGGCTGAAAGCACTCAAGCGAGCCACGGTGAGCGGGGATCGTCCACCAGGCGTCACCTACATCATCTCGATGCAGGAGGAGATGGACAAGGCGGCGTCCGGAAA
Source organism: uncultured Klebsiella sp. (assembly GCA_964591495.1). Classification (GTDB taxonomy): domain Bacteria; phylum Verrucomicrobiota; class Verrucomicrobiia; order Limisphaerales; family SXTU01; genus SXTU01. The sequence continues at coordinate 34,428 of CAZQEW010000021.1, read as the reverse complement.
GGATGCCAAGGGGGCCGAAAAGCAAGCGAACACCAAGAAGGCCAGGAATCAGAGGCAGTTATTTAACCGGGAGACCGGCGCGAGCCTCCCGTTTCCCGGCGGCAAATCGCTGCCCCGGGCGGAGGCCGTTGCCGGACAGAATCCCGCCGTTTCGCCGGTGGTGCTGGTGCTTCCCCGGGCCAGCGAGGTAAAGCTGGATCTGGATCGCTTTCTGCCCGACGAGGGCACCATGCGCGTTCGCATCCGTGCTGGTCGCTCGACGATGAAGCCGGACGAATACGCAAGCCTGCGTCTGATTTTCAGCGCCCACACCAGCAATAACGCCAACTTCTCGCAGGTGGTCAGCGAGCACGACATCCCGGTCACGGCATCGGCCGACAACCCCGAATTCATTTACTTCGATATCCCGCTGGGTGACATCCAACGGAACCCGTTCCGCAAGCTCACCACGACGTTCCCGAGGCGGGATGAGTTCCTGCACATCCTCAACGTCTCGAATGCCACCGGCGGCGAAGAACCGCTCCAGATTCTGATCGACCGCATCGAAATCGTCGCTCCGTTTTACGAGCAATGGCCCCCGAAGACGCACACTGACATCTTCATTGCGAGCAACGACAAGGGTGACGAGCAGACCTATGGCCGCGAGGTGTTGAACCGATTTCTAAAACGCGTCTGGCGGCGCCCGGTCACCGCCTTGGAAATCAATCAGTTCATGGCCCTGTTCGCGAAGTATCGGCCGGAGTTCCGGACCTTCGAAGAGGCCATGGTGGAAGTGCTGGCGACTGCGCTGGCCACCCCGGAGTTCCTCTACCTGACGCAAAGAGAGGAGGCCAGCGAGCCCAAGGGGTTCCTCGCTTCGCTGCGATCCTTCCTCCACCTGACTCCAGGACTGAAGGCCAACGGGACCAAATCCCCGGCCAGGATCAGTGAGCTGGAGTTTGCCAGCCGCCTGTCCGTGTTTTTGTGGTCCAGCATCCCGGACGACGAATTACTGCAGCTCGCCGAGCAGGGAAAGCTCAGGAAGCCGGAGGTCCTGACGGCTCAACTAAAGCGCATGCTGGCCGACCCGCGTTCGCAACGATTCTCTCATCACTTCGTTGATCAATGGCTAGGCTTGGACCGGATGAACAGTGTGACGCATGTCACGGACAGTGCGTTGCGCGAAGCCATGCAGGAAGAGCCGTTCGCCTTCTTTGATGAAGTCCTGAGGCACAACCGCAGCATCATGGATTTCCTCCATTCCGATTACGCCGTGATCAACGAGCGCCTCGCGGCCCACTATCGGATTCCCAAGGTTTACGGCCCACAGTTCCGCAGGGTGCCAATCGCCCTGGAAGCGAATCGGGGCGGACTTTTGACCGGGGCGGCGATCCTGGCGATGAACTCCGACGGCAAGGATTCTCATCCCCTCAAGCGGGGCGTCTGGCTGATGAAACGCATCCTGGACGATCCGCCGCCACCACCGCCCCCCAATGTCCCGCAAGTCGATCTGACGAATCCGGAGATTCTCAAAATGACCTTGAAGGAACGGATCGTCGATCACCGGAACAAACCGGCGTGCCTCTCGTGCCACTCGAAGATCGACCCGTGGGGCATTGCGTTTGAGAACTACGATGCCCTCGGACTTTTCCGGACCAGCATCAAGAACCAACCGGTCGATGCGACCGCCGAACTGTTCAACCGGCAGACGCTGGCCGGGGTCGATGGGCTTAAACGCTATTTGCTCACAGACCGGCAAGATCAATTTGCCCGGGCGATGGTGCACAAGCTGACGGCTTATGCGCTTGGCAGACCGCTTACTTTCGCCGACCGTGCTGACGTTGACAGCTTGACCGCAGAGTTCCGGCGACGGGGTGATGGCCTGGGTGAACTGATAAACCTGATCGTCAGCAGCAACATCTTTAACTCCAAGTAAGCATGAAACATCCCGGGAACCATAAAACCGTCACGCTGGGCCGCCGGGCGTTTCTTCGCGGTGCCGGCGTGGCGCTCGCCTTGCCGTGGTTTGAAACTTTTGCGGCGGGCGGCCTGACCAAGGACGAGACTCCGAAGCGTTTTGTCAGCATTTATCATCCGGACGGGGTCGGTTTGCCGCTCAAGTCTGATCCCGCGTGGAATGATTGGAGCTGGTTTCCCCGAGGCGGTGAAAAGGACTTCGAATTTACCAAGGTGCTGGAGGTGCTCGAGCCGCTGCGCAGCGACGTCACGATCTATTCCGGCCTGTCGCATCCTGCGGCCAGAAACGTGCACGGCCATTCCAATGCCGATCAATATCTGACCGGTGCCCCCATCGGTGGTCATGGCCCGTATCAGAATACGATCTCGCTGGATCAAGTTTATGCGGAGCACGCCGGCGACTTCACCCGGCATTCCTCGCTCGTCATGTCCACCAATGGCGGAGTTGGTGGGCCGCGGGGCGCGCAGACCCAGTCCTTCAATGGTGAAGGGCGGCCGATTCCTGCGATGAACAAGCCGAAGCAAATCTTCGACCTCCTGTTCGTGACGAGCGGCCGGGACGCAGCCGACCGACTGGCGAGAAGCAAGAGCGCCCTCGATCTCCTGATTGACAATACACGCTCGCTGGGACGCCAACTCTCCAAACACGACCAGCAGACGCTCAAACAGTATCTGGATGCCGTGCGCGATACCGAGTTGAAGCTCGTGAAGGCCCAAAAGTGGATTGATGCTCCGATTCCCAAGGTGGATACCCGCAACCTGCATCTGGATGCCGAGCCGAAAGAAGCCCGACTCTATTTCCAGACGATGTATGAATTGATCTACCTGGCCTTTCTGAGTGACTCGACCCGCGTCGCCACATTTCAGTTGGGGCGGGAAAACGGCGAAGGTCCCCACGACCTGCTGTCACTAGCCGTCGGGCTTGGCGGTGCCCATGGCCTGACACATGCCGTCAAGGAGCCCGGCGGCTGGAAGAATCTTGGCACCTATAATCGCTATCAGGCCGAGGAATTCGGCCGTTTCGTGCAGAAACTGAAGAACACTCCTGAGCCGAACGGCAAAGGCAACATGCTGGACAACACCTTTGCGATGCATGGCTCTGCGTCCAGCAGCTTCCACCTTTCGCGGAACTATCCGATCATTTCCGCAGGCGGCAAAAACCTCGGCTTTACCAACGGTCGCTATCTCAAGTTCGGCAAAGGGAATGAGGACAACCAGGCCGGCGCCGGCATTGCCACCGATGCCGGCTGGAACAGCAAGATGGAAGTGGAAGAACTGCCTCTGGCCAAGCTCTTCGTCACCATCTTGCAGCGGTTGGGCGTGGAGAGGGACTCGTTCGGTGGACACACCGGAACATTGGCCGGGGTTTGATTCGATTCACACCCGGTAAGGCAATCTGCGCAGTGACAGCGCTTCGAACTTCATCGCGAAGTCCCTACGGCGCTGGCTGACCGAGCAGCGGATCAGGATGGGCTACACCGAGCCCGGCAGCCCTTGGCCGAGTGGATTCGCGGAGAGCTTTCACGGCGGATTTCGGGTCGAGTGCCTCAACCACGAGCAGTTGTGGACTCTGACCGAAGCGCGGCGGTCATTGAGGGCTTCGGGCGCAACTGCCAGCACGCGCGCCCGCACAGCCGCGCTGGGCTATGAGAGCCCCATCGTGTTTGCGGCGGGGAACGGTTCCACCCGTCTCCCGGAGAATCTCACGCTTGCCCGCCTTGTCCGCCATCACCCTCTCCCGTATGTCTGCCCAGTCTGCCGCAGTGCGCTACATGCTTCATGGTTAATGAAGGTGCTGCACTTTTGGACCGCCCGTCACACTCGTGAGCCCGTCTCACTTTTCAACCGGCGTTCAAGGGTTTTAATGCCTGCTGATAAAAGCCCCAGTTGTCCTCGGCCAGCGCGTTGAGCAAGAGGTTTGGATTGTGCGGGATGCGGGGAAGCTGGCGGAAGGTTACCGGAATCTTGAGCGCGTCGAAATGCTGCTTGAACTCACGATTGAAGCGCAGTGTCTCATCGCGATCACCGATGATCTGACGAATGAGCAGTTTTGCTCGGATTTTGTCGGCGTTTTGCTCTGCGATCTGCCACGGGCTCTGCGCGCGATAGTAAGCCATGTCGCCGCCATACACGGTGCCCAGCACTTGATCGCGACCCCGTGGGCCTGCCCGGGGCGCCTCATTGAAGTCGGCCTGGAGTGGTCCCGCGCCGAGCAGTGACACGGCGGCGAATAGGTGCGGGTGCTTGAAACCCAGCCGTGCCGCGCCGTAACCGCCCATGCTGAAGCCCTCGATGACGCGGCCCTCGCGTTTCGCCACCGTGCGGTAGTTGCGGTCGATGTGCGGCATGAGTTCCTCGATGAACATCGTCTCCAGCTTCACCGAGCCGTCCTTCCAATCGCACCACATGCCCATTGGCAGGCCGTTCGGGAAGACCAGGATCATCGGCGGGATTTTTCCGGCACGCATGGCCTCGCCATATCGCTGCGCGACCTGCGCGACGGCTCCCGAAGAGCTGCCACCGCTGCCATGCAGCCAGTAGAGCACGGGAAAGCGATGATCCTTATCCGCGTTGTAGGTCGTTGGCGTGAAAACATAGCAGCTCACCTGCTCGCCTGCCACTTTGCTGTCGAAGACCACCCGCTTGACCTGCGACGATTCCGCTTCTGCCAGCACCCAGACATGCTTCTGCTGAGCGAGGGCAACCGATGACCAAAGCAATGTGAAGAGAAACGCGAGTTTCATGCATCAGTTCGCACCGGCGTGAACGGACTTCGCTTCAACGGGGTGCTTAGTGGGACACTTCATTGCGTAACTGCCCTTCGACATTTGTTCGTCGCGGCGCCTTCAAGTTCTCGCAGCTTGTGCTCAGCGTGAGCGGTGAACCTGGTGTAATCGAGAAAGCCGTCTTTGACTTTATCCGCGCGGTGGAAATGCTGGCGATTTGGTGACCCATTTCGGAACTGCTGCGATACTCCGGGGCATCAAGCTTGCCATCGGTGTTGGGGCCGCGGCGATGGAAATGGGGTTCAATGCCTTCAGTAAGAATCCCGAACTACTTTGTTGGGTCAGCGCGCCGACGAGTCCATATTTGCCGAACGACTGGACATCAAGGCCCCGCCGTGTGGTCAAAAGGGCTATGGGAAAGGCCTCAGGTCGTAGGATGTCCATGCAAACGGAATCGGTGCCCCAGGGCGCCGCAGGGACGCGAAGTGAGCGGCGAAAAAGCCAGAAGGCCGCTTCCACATCCGTGCCAACCTTGAGCGTTCACTTGGCACGAATTCAGGTCACGCAGCCGGGGGAAAAATCCAGAGCGCGGGCCGGCCAACGTTGCAATGCCCCGGACGCCCAGCGCCGCTTTCAACGCAGCAATTGGCAAACAAGTGCCGGAGGGCACTTAGCGAATCAGGTTGGCGTAGGAGAATTGCTGCCTGATTGGTTGGCCGATTTCGCCGCCCGCGCCTTTGGGTTTTGCTAATGCGAATAGGTATCAAGAAGCAGTATCAGATTGGCAGACTGGCCGTTGGATACTCTCTGAAAACACCCTGATTTTATTGGTGCGCCGGGCAGGACTTGAACCTGCAACCTTCTGATCCGAAGTCAGAAGCTCTATCCAATTGAGCTACCAGCGCATACGGGGCAGACTATGCGGCTAGAACCATAAGTCAACGCGCGCCATCCTCCAGCATGGCTTGGCCCCCGATGCGAACACCCGCCTTGCCCACCGCGTCGAACGCCGGTATCACGAACCGCACCCGTTGCACTTATGCGCCTGCTCGCCTTCGCCGTCCTTGCTGTTTCGCTTTGCCTCCGCGCCGCGGATGCGCCGCCGGACCCGCGTTTCACCCCCGAGATGGCTGAGTTCGTGAAGCGCTTCAAGGGCGGCGGCATGCTGCAAGACGGCTCCCAGAAACCCACGCCCGCCGAGTCACTCGCGCAATTCCAGGTCGCCCCCGGCCTCCGCTGGGACCTCGCCGCCACCGAGCCAATGGTCCGCCAGCCGCTCAACCTCCACTTCGACGAGCGCGGCCGGATGTGGGTGGTGCAGTATCTTCAGTATCCGTTCCCCGCCGGACTGAAGATCACAAAGTATGACCAATACCTCCGCGCTGTTTACGACAAGGTCCCGCCGCCGCCGCCGAATCACTTTAAGGGCAAGGACCGCGTCACCATCCTCGAAGACACCAATGGCGACGGCGTTTTCGACAAGGCGAAGGACTTCGTTAGCGACCTGAACATCGCGCGCAGCGTCGTCACCGGACGCGGCGGCGTGTGGGTGTTGAACCCGCCCTATCTCCTCTTCTACCCGGACAAGAACCGCGACGACATCCCCGACGGCCCCCCGGAAGTAAAACTCTCCGGCTTCGGCCTCGAAGACACGCACAGCGGCGCGAACTCGCTCGCGTGGGGGCCGGACGGCTGGCTTTACGGCGCGCACGGCAGCACCTGCACGGCGGACATCAAGGGCGTGAAATTCCTCGGCCAGGCCATCTGGCGTTATCATCCCGTGAGCGGCGACTTCGAGGTCTTCGCCGAGGGTGGCGGCAACACCTTCTCCATCGAGTTCGATGCGCAGGGTCGCGTTTTCTCCGGCTCGAACTACGGCCAGACGCGCGGCCTGCACTACGCGCAGGGTGCGCTCTACATCAAAGGCTGGTCCAAGCACGGCCCCGCGATGAGTCCGTATCGCTTCGGGTGGTTCGAGCATATGGCGCACAAGGGCTACGAGCCGCGCTTCCCGCAGGCGATGCTCTACTACGAGGGCGGCGCGATTCCGCAATACGAGGGCCACATCGTCGTCGGCATGGCGCTCACGAGCCGCGTGATGGCCAGCAAAGTCGCGCGCGACACGTCGAGCTTCCAAACCACCGACATCGAGACGAGCGTGCTCTCCAGCAACCGCTGGTTCCGTCCCGTGGACATGAAGACCGGTCCCGACGGCGCGATTTACTTCGCCGACTGGTGCGACAGCCGCCTGAGCCACCTCGACCCGCGCGACACCTGGGACAAGGAGTCGGGTCGCATCTACCGGCTCTCCGCTAAGGGCGCGAAGGTGGGCTGGGACAAACCCGACTTCACCAAGCTCTCCGGTGACGAACTCATCAAGCTCCTTTCGCATCCGAACAAGTGGCATCGCCAAACCGCGCTGCGCGTGCTGTGGGACCTCGGAGACAAGGCGCTCGTGCCGAAACTGAAAAAGTTGGTTGCTGAAGACAAAGCGCACCTCGCCCTCGAAGCCTTTTGGGCCGTGAACGCCAGCGGCGGTTTCGATGACGCCTTCGCCCTGCAAACCCTCAGGCATCCGAACGAAATGGTCCGCTACTGGACCATCCGTCTCCTTGGCGACCGCAAGCGCGTCACGCCGCCGCAGCAGGCCGCGCTGCTCGCCACCGCCAAGTCCGAACCCGCCGCTGAAGTCCGCGCGCAACTCGCCAGCACCGTCACGCGCTTGCCGGGCAAGGACGCTTTGCCCGTCACGCGCGAGCTGCTCCTCCGTAGCGAGGACGTGACCGACAAACACGTTCCCCTCCTGCTCTGGTGGGCCGTCGAGAGCAAGTGCGCCACTGACCGTGACGCGATTCTCCGCATGTTGGAGGACAGCACCTTCTGGCATGCGCCCATCGTGCAGAAGTTCATCATCGCGCGCCTCGGCCAGCGCTTCACCGCCGAGCGCACGGACGCGAATCTTGAAACCGCCGCCAAGCTCTTCAGCCTCGCGCCCAGCCCCGCCGATGCCGACGAACTCATCAAGGGCATGGAAGCCGGCTTGCAAGGCGACCCGGTGAAGTCCGTCCCCGCCGCGCTCTCGAAGAGGGTTGCCGAGCTGTGGGCCAGCCGCGCGCCCACGCCCACGCTCATCAGCTTCGCCGTGCGACTCGGCCACGCGCCCGCCGCGCAGGCCGCGCTCGCCCGCATCAGCGACGCCAAAGTCGCCGAAGCCGACCGCCGCAAGACCATCACCCTCCTCGCCGAGCGCCGCGTGGACGCCGCCGTGCCCACCTTCCTCAAGCTCCTTCGCTTTGAGAAGAGCGACGCCCTCCGCCTCGACTTGGTCAACGCCCTCCAGCGCTTCGCCTCGCCGGACATCGCGCGCGAGTTGCTCGACCTTTACTCCGGCTTCAGCCCGAAGCTCCGCGACACCGCCCAAGCCGCGCTCGCCAGCCGCCCAGACTGGTCGCGCCGTCTGCTCGCCGCCGTGGACGAAGGCCAGCTCAAGAAGGAGCAAATCTCCATCGCAAACCTCCTCGCCATCACCGCGTTCAAGGACGCCACCAGCGACGCGCTCATCAAGAAGCACTGGGGCCGCCTCAACAAGACCAGCGAGGAAAAGCAGGCGCAAATAGCGAAGGTTAAGAAGCTCCTCGCCAGCGGCAAAGGCGATGAGAAAGCCGGTCGCGAAGTCTTCAAACTTGCCTGCGCCGTCTGCCACACCCTCAACAAGGAAGGCGGTAAGATCGGCCCCGACCTCACCGGCTACGAGCGCGACAACCTCGATTTCATTCTCCCCGCCATCGTGGACCCGAGCCTGGCCATCCGCGAGGAGTTCACCGCGTTCAACATCACCACGCACGACGATCAGGCCATTACAGGCCTGATAACTGAGATCAACAATCAGTCAGTCGTAGTCCTCGATCTAGGCGGAAACAAGACCACCTTCGGCCGCACGCAGGTCAAGGAGATGAAGGCCAGTCATACGTCGCTCATGCCGGAAGGCTTGCTGGACACGTTGACCGACCAGCAAGTCAGGGATTTGTTTGCTTACTTCACGGCAGGTTCGCCGGCGGGAAAGAAGTGATCCCAGCGGGCATGAAGCAAATGCCCCTGCTTTCGTCTGCTACCCTGTATGCTCACCCTGCTTGGCTCCGCAGTTCGTCATTGTGACGGGCTTTCGCGTCGCGGGTTTGTCAGAGCAGGCGGTTTGGGACTGGGCGGGTTCTCGCTTGCGAATCTCCTGCAGGCGGAAGCGCGCGCGGGAGGGCGCTCGTCACGCAAGGCGGTCATCCTCATCCATCTCGATGGCGGACCGCCGCAGATGGACCTGATTGATCCCAAGCCCGACGCGCCAAGCGAGATTCGCGGTGAGTTTAAGTCCCTGCCGACGAAGATTCCCGGCCTGCATCTCACCGAGCTGATGCCGCAGGTTGCCGCGCACGCGGACCGTTTCATCTTCCTGCGCTCGCTCGTCGGCGCGGATGGACAGCACGACGCCTTTCAATGCCAATCCGGCTTCACGGCGAAAGAACTTGCACCCATCGGCGGGTATCCGGCGATGGGCTGCGCCGTCGCGAAGCTGCTCGGTCGGCCGCAGGATGCCGCGCCGAGCTTCGTGGACCTCATGCAAGGCCGGCCGCTCGTCCGCAACAGCGCGCGGCCCGGCTTTCTCGGGCCGGCGTGCGCGCCGTTCCGCCCGGACCTCTCGCAGCTCTTCGAGCGGCAGTTGGAGCCGGGCATGCAGACCGAGCTGGCCCGGCAACGCGCCGGGCACACCCTGCAACTGGAGTTGACTGAAGGCCTCTCCGCCGGGCGGCTGGAGAACCGCGTCGAGTTGCTCGCCCAGTTCGATCGTCTGCGTCGGGACCTCGATGGCAGTGGGGCGATGAGTGCATTGGATCAGTTCAATCAGCAGGCCGTGGGCATCCTCACGTCCGGCCGGTTCGCCGCTGCGCTCGACTTGGCGAAGGAACACCCGCGCGTCATCGAGCGGTTCACGCCGCGCATGGCGGGGCCGGCCGCGCGCGATTACACCACCGAAGGGCCGAAGGCATTGCAGAAGCTGCTGCTCGCACGGCGGCTCATCGAGGCGGGCGTGCGCTGCGTGAGCGTTTCACTCAGCGACTTTGACACGCACTCGCACAACTTCGACCGCATGCGTTACCTCGGCCCCTTGCTTGACCACGGGCTGCACACGCTGGTTGAGGATTTGCGCGAGCGCCGAATGCTGGACGACGTGCTGGTGCTGGCGTGGGGTGAGTTTGGCCGCACTCCCAAAGTGAACGGGAGTGCAGGCCGCGATCACTGGCCACGGGTGAGCATGGGCCTGATGGCGGGCGGTGGCTTGAAGACGGGCCAAGTCATCGGTGCGACGGACAAGTGGGCGGCGGAAGCGACGGCCCGACCGGTTCACTATCAGGACGTCATCGCCACGCTGTATCACCACCTCGGCATTGACCCGCACCAGGCCACGCTCACCGACATCACCGGCCGCCCACAACACCTCGTAAGCGTGGGGCAGGTCATCAGCGAAGTGGTTTAAGGAGTCGGTTTCTTCACCTCCGGCGCGGTTTGCTCGGGAGTGGCGCGGCCGGGCGGGAGTTCGAGGATGCGGATGTTGCGGAAGTGAATCTCCGCGCCTTCCGATTCGAGGCAAAGATACCCTTTTCGCACGGAGGAATTGCTCACGCCGTTCACGAACTTGCCGTTGATGGCGAGCTTCACCACGCCGTCCACGGCCACCACGTCGTAGGTATTCCACTCGCCCTTGCCTTTGCAGCGCAACTCGAAGGACTGGCTGCGGCTGCCGCGCGGGTTGTCGGGCGTGGTCTGCAAACCGCCCGCGCCGAAGAGTTCGCCGGAGACGTAGCCGATAGGACGCGGCTTGCCGTCCTTTTCCGGGTGCAGCACGGGCCATTGCAGTTCGAGCATCTGCACTTCCATACCCTTGGGCAGCCGCCGGCCCTCGGGCACGGAACCTTCGCTCCAGATGAACACGCCGGAGTTGCCGCCGGCCTCCATGTGCCGCCACTCGATGTGTAGGATGAAGTTCTCATACTGCTTCTCCGAACGCATGACGCCGATGGGCTGCCCGCTGCACACCAGCAGCCCGTCGCGCACGGTCCAAGTCTCCTTGCTGGTGTTCACGTCCACCCAACCGGTGAGGTCCTTGCCGTTGAAGAGGTCGCGGAAGCCGGCGGGGGCCAAGTTGATTTGGGCGGAGGCGAGGGTCGCAAGTAACGCGAGGAGGAGGGCAGCACAGGCGGTTCTCATGATGAAATCAGCGGGGGGCCGCGGGTGCGGCAGGCATCGCGTCAATCCAACGGCGGAGCAGGGCCAGTTCTTCCTTCGTGACGCGCGATTTTTCCTTCTTGGGCGGCATCTCGTTGTAGTGCAGCAGTTCGATGAGCAGGCTCTTCTGCGCGTTACCCGGCTTGATCGCGGGGCCGGTCACGCCGCCGGTGAGCAACGCGTCCACTGTCCGCATGTCGAGCTTGGCGTCTTTCTTCTTCTCGCCGTGGCAACGGAGACATTTGGCTTCGAACAGGGGCAGCACGTCCCGCTGGAAGTCAGGTTTCTCTGCGGCCGCAGTTCGACCTGCGGCCAACATGCTGATTAGCATGCAGCCGGAGAATGCTTGGAGCCAGAGCCGCATTGCGATTCGCCGCGTGGGCTAGGCCTGGCCGACCACGTTCACGAAGCAATGCACGTGTGGCAGCACGCGGTAGTTCCAGACGAAACCGGGGCCTTCGAGCCGCCAGTAATCCCAGCGGTCGTTGCCCTTCTCGGCGTTTTCCTTGTAGAAGGCGAGGCGCACTTTCTCCATGCCGCCGTTGCGTTGGATGAGCTGCATCACTTCATCGCCGTCTTCCTGGCGGAAGGGGCCGATCAGTGTCCGCATCACGCCCAGCACCAAGCCCTGCTGTGACTTGTCCAGCTCGGTGTAGGCGATGCCAGCGGGCGGTTGCGCCACGAGCTTGGTCTTGAGCGCCTCCGCGCCGTCGCCGGGGTCGCCGACGATGACGGCCTGCTTGCGCTGCGCCTCGTTGAACATGTCAAACATGCTCATCACCTGGCGGGTCTGGTAGTTGTAAACGTTGTTCTCGCTGTGGCCGTTGGCGGAGTGGCCGTAATACATCGGTCCGCCGAACGCGGTGTTGGGCTGTGAGTTGCCATCGCAGCGCAGTGTGAGGTGGTGGCCGCCGAAGACCCACGAGAACGGATCCTTGCCCGATGGATCGCCGAAGATGGCGACGCCATTGCCTTCAAACGAACCGGCGTTGTCCCAGGTGCCCTTGCGGGTGATGCGCTCGTAAGCCTCGTCGCCGGAGAGGATGGCCTTGAAGGTCATCTGGATGAGTTCCTGTTGCGCCTTGGTGAACTGCTCGCCGAGCTTCTTGCCCAGCGGCGGCGCGTTGTGAGTCTTGAGGCGCGTCGGTTGGCCACCCTTTTCCGCGCCGTGATTCCACGGCTGCACCACGGCCTTCCTTTGCTCCGGCGTCAGCGTGGCGAAAAACTCGCGGACGAGCGTTTCGGCCGGTTTCGCCGCCCGCGGCTTTTCTGCCGGGGCTGCCTTGGCGACGGACGGGAGCAGGGCCGCGCCACCCATCACCCCCACCGCGCGAATAAAGTTGCGCCGCGCAAGACCGTTCATGGGTGGGACGGTTTCGGAGCACTCGGGGCAGATCTGAGGTGTGGGATTCGGATTCATAGGAAGTGGTTTTACGGCCGGGGCACGGTTTTGGGTGAAGAGATTCGGGCTCATTGACGAGCACACTAGGCCGCTGCTTCAGACCATCAAAGAGTTATTGCCGCACCACTCAGGACTGAAGCCCGTAGATGACCGCTTCGAGAAACTCCCTTGCCCGCCGCGCCAAGGCATCCACTCCCGCTGGCTCCTTCGGGCGCGGCACGGCGGGTGCAAAGATATTCTCGCAGCACAGCGGCATCCTGAGTCCCGTGAATGCCACCGGCGCGAGCAGCTTGTAGTGGTCAATCTCCCCGAAGCCGGGGCCGCAGTCTTCGTCCTTGGGGAAGTTGCGGTGGTCCTTGATGCAGAAGCTGCGCACCTCGGACGCGCATAGCCTAATGTCGGGGATCGGGTCGAGGTCGAGGTAGTCCATCACGTTCCCGGCGTCGTAGTTCACCTTCACGCCGGCGTCGTTGACCTCGCGCGTGATGGCCGCGCACGCCGCGCCGGTGCCGGTCTCGCCCCCGTGCTGCTTCACGACGAGCAGCACGCCGAGGTCGCGCGCGATGGGGCCGAGCTGCTTGAGGCGCTTCACCCACAACTCGCGGTTGCCGCCCTTCGTGTGGCCGAACGTGAGCACCTGCGGCACGCGTGCCGCCCCGGCCTGCCGGAGCCGGTGCGTGAGGACTTCCAGCCCGTTTGCCGCCTCCGGGTAAATCGTCGAGAACATCATCAGCGGTTCGAGGCCGAGGTCGCGGCAGCGTGCGGCGAGTTCCTTGGCGCGCTCGGGCGGCGCGTCCGGCGCGAGGACGGGCACGGGCTTGCCGCCGTCCTCCTTGTGCGTCGTGCCCCACGCGACGTGCCGGTAGCCGGCGGACTGGATGCCCGTGAGCGCTCGCTGCAAGGGGAACTGCGAGTAAGGCAGCGTCATGCAGGCGATTTGGAACTCCGTCTTGCGCTGCGGCTCGGCGGCGCTCGAAGAATGGAGCCGAGGAACCGCGAGGGCTGCGGAGCCGACCAATGTTGCTCGTAGAAAATCCCGTCGTTGAGTCCGGTCTGGTTTCATTTCACACAAACTTCGTCACGCCGGGCACGGCGATGGGGGAGGGCGGGGGCTTGGCGTCCCAGGTGTAGCCGTCGGGGGACAGGTTTTCCTTGGAGTTGAGGGCTTGTTCCCAGGTGATCTGCTGGCCGGTATAGGTGGCCATGCGGCCCATGATGGCCATGAGCGTGCTCTTGCACATGTATTCCCCGTTGTTGATGGGCTGGCCCCGGCGGATGCTGGCAAAGAGTTCGTCGTGCTCGGTCTGGTAGATGTTGTTCTTCACGCCGTCGTAGGTCCACTTCTCCGCCGTTTCGAGGACGAGGCCGCGGTCGCGCTCGGCGAGGCGGGCGATGCCTTTCTCGCCGGCGACGTGGACGGAGATGTCGCCGCGCAGGCCGGATTGCTGGCGGCAGTAAGCGTGCAGGCGCGGGCCGCTGGCGAATTCGTAGATGACGGAGTGGTGGTCGTAGATGTTGCCGAATTCCTCGCCGGTGCGCTGGGCGCGTCCGCCCAGGCCCATCGCGGTGGCGGGATACTCGCCGTTCATCACCCACGCGCAGACGTCGAGCAGGTGGACGTGCTGCTCGACGTTGAAGTCGCCGGAGAGCCAGGTGAAGTAATACCAGTTACGGAGCTGATACTCCATGTCGGTCTGGCCGGGCTGGCGGGGCTTGACCCAGATCGGGCCGCGAAAGTCGTTGGCCTGGAGCGTGCGCAGCTTGCCAAGCGCACCGGCGTGGATGCGCCGGATGGTTTCCTGGAAGCCGTAGGAGTAACGGATGCAGAGGCCGCTGACGACGGCGAGTTTCTTGCGCCGCGCCTCCTCGCAGGTGGCGAGGACGGAGCGGACGCCCGCCGCGTCCACGGCGACGGGTTTCTCGGCGAAGACGTGTTTGCCGGCGTCAATGGCGGCCTTGATGTGAATGGGGCGGAAGTGGGGAGGAGTCGTGAGCAGGACGACGTCCACGCCGCTGGCGATGACTTTCTGGTAGGCGTCGAGACCGACGAAGCGGCGCGTCTCGGGAACTTCGATCTTGTCGGCGATTTCCTTCTGCTTGCCGAGGGTTTCGAGGCTCAGGTCGATCCGGTCGCGGAAGGCGTCACCCACGGCCACGAGCTTGACGTTCGAGTCGGCGGTGAGGGCTTGTGACGCTGCCCCGGTGCCGCGTCCGCCGCAGCCGATGAGGCCGATGCGGAGCAGGCTGCTGTTCCCGCCGGGTGCGGTTTGCGCGGACAAGTCGCGGGTGGCGAGCGTGCCGGCGGCAGCAGCGGCGCTGGAGGATTGGAGGAACTCACGGCGAGAAAGGTCGGCGGTGGCGTTCATGCGCGGGTGCGGTGGTGACGATGTGTGGCGGCAGCCTGCTGGGTTGACGCTGTCTGGTCCAACGCATTCGGCTCGCGCAGTCGGCGGAGGATTAAGCCAGCATGCCAACCGGCGTCCATGCCCCAATCTCCGCTGCGCTGCTCAGGGCAGCAGCCGGAGGCAGGAAGGGCTGGGCACGGCGAGCGGTTCGCCTACGGACTTCAGCCCGCCCGTTGCCGCGTCAATGCGGAACACCGCGAGGTTGTTGCCTGGCATGTTGGCGCATAGCAGCAACTCGCCGTTGCCGGTGATCAGGAGGTTTTGCGGACCCTTGCCCAGGCTCGGCTCGATGCCCAGCAGGGTCAGCCGCCCGTCCTCGCCGATGCGATAGGCGGCGATGCTGTCATGGCCCCGGTTTGTGCCGTAAAGGAATTTGCCGTTCGGTGTGATCTTGAGGTCGGCGCAATAGCTGCGGCCGGTGAAATCCTTTGGCAGTGTTGAGATGGTCTCCTGTTCGGTCAGCGTGCCGGTCGTAGTCGCGTAGTTGAACCGCGTCACCGAGTTCTTGAGCTCGTTGATGACGTAAATGTGCCGGCCATTTGGGTGGAATACGAGGTGGCGCGGGCCGGCACCCGGCGGAGCCTTCGTGAACGGCGGCTGGTTGGGCGTGAGCTTGGCGGTGGCCGCGTCGAGGCGGTAGGTCAGGATCTGGTCGATGCCGAGGTCGGCGGCGAGGGCAAAGCGGTTGTCCGGGCTGACCACGAAAGCGTGCGCGTTCGGACCCTTTTGCCGCGGCAGGTCCACACTGGATCCGGTGTGCTGGAAGAACGCCGCCGCCTCGCCCAGCGAGCCATCCGCACGGACCGGCAGGGACGCGACATTGCCGGTGGTGTAGTTGGCCACCAGCACGGTTTTACCCGTGGCGTCCACGTCAAGATAGCAGCTCGCGGTGCCGCGCGTGGACTGGCGGTTCAGCGGCGTCATCCGGCCGGTGCGGCCATCAAGCGCGAAGGCGGCGACTTCCTCCGGCTCCTTGCCGCCGAATTGCCTGGCGTGGATTGAGTAGAGAAATCGCCCATCCCGGGAAAGCGCGATGAAGAAGGGATTTTCCACGCCGGTGGTCCGGTGCAACGGTTTGAGAGCCCCGGTGGACACGTCGAGTTGGTAAGCGTGGATGGCACCCTTGTCCCCGGAGGCGAAGGACGCCACAAACACCACGGGAGAGTTCGCCATGACCGCTGATACACTCAGAAAAATGCTGGTGATTAAGGCGAATCCCAGGCGAATAAACGCGCCGCTTAACAGTGGCTTTAGCATGGCGGGTTTGACGTCATGTGGGTTGGATAAGTCGCGCGAAAATTGAGAAAACCGTGACTTTCCGCTCAGCTGGAGGCAGCCCAGCAACGCGGGCTGCCCATGATCGGAGAAGCTGTAATCCGGTGGCGGTCAGCGGTCTTGCGTGATCGAGCATCAGTGGCAGAGTAAGGCCATGTTTGGGTGCATGCGCGCAGTGCTTCGGGGGGCCGCCTGGTTGGCGCTCGGGATCATGTGCCTGTCGCTGCCCCCGGCGCGGGCGGCTGATCCGCCGCCCCTGGCGGAAGTCCTGCGCCGCGTGGATGAACTCGATGCCCGGCGGGATTTCGCCGCGGCGATCAAGCTGCTGGAAGCGGCGCAGGCGCGCTCTCCCCAAGATGCCGAGGTGCTCATCCGGCTGGCCAAGCAGCAGTCGAACCTGATCTTTTCAGCGCCGAGCGAACCGGAGAAAAAGCGCCTCGCCGAACTGTGTCTGGCGACCGCCGAGCGGGCCGTGGCGGCCGCCCCCGAGAGCGCCCGCGCGCGGCTCGCGGTGGGAATCTGCCTGGCCAAGAACTTTCCCTTCGTGGACAACCAGACCAAGGTCAACTACTCGCGCCGGCTCAAGGAAGAGACCGAGCGGGCGGTGGCGCTCGATCCCCGTCAGGACCTCGCCTACCACATGCTGGCGCGCTGGCACTTCGAGGTGGCACAGGTCAATTTCATCCTGCGGGCCATCGCCAAGCTCGTGTATGGCGGGCTTCCGCAAGGGACGTTGGCGGAGGCCCGGGCGAATCTTGAACGGGCCATCGCGCTGGCGCCCGGCCGCATCATCCACCGGCATCAGCTCGCCCTGACGTTGCTGGCCATGGGCCAGAACCGTGACGCCGTGGAGCAGTTGCGCCGTTGCCGCTCGCTGGAGCCCGTTGATGCGGATGACGCGGAGGCCAAGCAGGAGGCTGATCGGCAGTTGAAAAAGCTGGGTGCGGGTGTCGCTAAGTCAGCCGAACCCGCTGCGAAGTAGTCGGCAACCTCATCCTTCCTTGCGGAGGGTGAAGCGGAAGGTGGCGCCGGTGCCGGGGGCGCTCTCCACCCAGACTTCTCCGCCGTGGGATTGCACGATGTGCTTCACAATGGCCAGGCCCAGACCGGTGCCGCCGGCCTCGCGGGAGCGGGCCTTGTCCACCCGATAGAACCGCTCAAAGATGCGCGACTGGGCTTCGGCCGGTATGCCCGGGCCATCGTCACGCACCCCCATCTCGACACGGTCAGACTCGGTCCGTTTCGCGCTGATGACGACTTCACCACCCGCATGGCCATACTTGATGGCATTGTCCACGAGGTTGAAAAGCACCTGCTGGAGCCGCTCGGCATCGGCATGGGCAACGATTTCAGCCGGCACGGCGTTCAACAGCCGCATCTGCTTGGCCGCGGCCCGGGATTCTAGGTCTGCGCGAACGTGCTCGGCCACGGCGCGCAGGTCGGCCCGCTGGAAATTCATCGTAACCTGGCCAGATTCCAGCCGTGAGATGGTGAGCAGGTCCTCGATGAGGTAGGTCAAGCGGTCCGCGTGCTTTTCGATGGTTTGGAGAAACTTGGTCGCCACCTCAGGTTTGTCCTTCGCGCCATCGATCAGCGTTTCGACATATCCCTTGATCATCGAGAGGGGCGTGCGCAGCTCGTGGCTGACGTTGGCAACGAATTCGCGGCGGGTGTTCTCCAGTTGCTTGAGCCGGGTCAAGTCATGGCAGACCAGGATGAGACCCTGCTGGCGGCCGTCGGTCCCCAGCACCACGGCGGAATTGACCTGCAGGCTGCGGTCCCCATCGAGACCGGGCAGGTTCATCTCAAACTCCTCCACCTGTCCCGAGACCAAGGTTCGGTTGACCAGCTCCTGCACCTGATGGAGTCGCAGCGCTTCCATCACGGTGCGCCCGCGGATGTCGCCCGTGATGCCGAAGAGTCGCTCCAGCGCTTGATTGACCAGGCGGACACGGCCGTTGGCGTCGAGCAGCAGCACACCTTCGCGCATGCTGTTGAAGAGGGCCTGCTGTTGGGCGAGTTCCCGCGCGCACGTCTGTTCGTGGAGGAGCCGCAGCTCGTCAAACTCACGTTGCTGGCGTTGCCGCTGGGCCAGCGCCGCCGTGCGCTCCCTCCGCCAGGCGGCGCTGGTGATCGCGGCGAGGACAAGGGCAAGGATGGCGAGCGCAGGCCACATCAGGGGGAGAATGCCGGGAGCCGCCGCGATAGGTAAAATGTAAAACGCCAGGGCGGCCAGCCGGCGCGTTCCCTGCTGCCGACTTTATCCGGCCACGAACCGGTAGCCGACGCCTCGCACCGTATCGAGGTGCTTTGCCGCCTTGCCCAGTTTCTCGCGCAACCGCCGCATGTGGGTGTCCACGGTGCGGGTGTCGATCACGTTGTCATATTCCCAGACGTCCTTGAGCAGCTGGTCGCGCGATTGCACGCGGCCGCGCCGTTGCGCGAGGATGGTAAGCAGTTTGAACTCAGTGGCCGTCAGGTCTATCCGCTTGTCGTTCACCGTGACGGTATGCGTGGGCACGTCCAGCACGAGGTCGCCGACCTGCATGCGCTCGACCTTGACTTCCGTGGCTTCGCGGCGGCGCAGCAGGCCCTTGACGCGCAGCATCAGTTCCCGCGGGCTGAAGGGCTTGGTCACATAGTCGTCCGCGCCGAGTTCGAGCCCGAGCACGCGGTCAATCTCCGCCGCCTTGGCGGTGAGCATGAGGATGGGGATGCCCGAAGTGGCGGCATCCCGCCGGAGCAGTTTGCACACTTCCAGCCCGTCCACTTCGGGAATCATCAGGTCCAGGACGACCAAGTCCGGCAAGGCTGTCCGCGCCTTCTTGATGGCCTCCGCCCCGTCCCCCGCAGTGATGACCTCGAAGCCGGCGTTTTTCAGGTTGAACTCGACGAGTTCAACCGCATCTGGTTCGTCATCCACGACCAAAATCTTTGCCATGTCGGAGTCTGGGTAACACGCCGTCCACAATGAGACAACGACAAGCCGGTGACGACTTGGTTACGAACGGGTAACGGGGGACGCTTACCTTCGCACCTGACTCCGGCCGCGGAGGATGGCCACGGTGATGACCGAGGCGGCCGAGACCACCACGATCAGGCTGGCCAACGCATGGACCTCCGGCGTCAGGCCCCGTTTCACGGAAGAATAAATCAGGATGGGCAGGGTCGTGGCCCCCGGACCGCTGGTGAAGAAGCTCACCACGAAGTCATCCAGGCTCAGCGTAAATGCGAGCAGCGAGCCCGCCACGATGCCGGGCATCATGAGCGGCAAGGTTACGTGCCTAAAGGTCAGCCATGGCCCCGCTCCGAGGTCGGCCGCGGCCTCTTCGAGCTGCGGATCGCAGTCCGCCATTCGCGCACGCACCACGATGGCGATGAAGGGAATCTGCAACGTGATGTGTGCGAGGGTCATGGTAGTCATGCCCAGCTCGAAGCCGGCCAGGAACCGGCGCACGAGGGCGAAGAACAGGAGCAGCGCCACGCCCAGCACGATGTCCGGAATAAACACGGGAATGTGCAGGACATGATGAAACAGCCCTTTGCCCGGAAACTCATAGCGGCTCATCCCGTAGGCCAGCGCGGTGCCAAACAACGTCGCGAAAAACGTGCTGGTGAAAGCCAGTTGGAGGGTGTTTATCGCGGCAGCGATGGCAGTGGGATTGTTCATTAGCCGCACATACCAGTCTACCGTGAACCCCTGCCAATCCGTGCCGTAGCGCGCGGCGTTGAAGGAGAAAACAAGCACCACCGCCAACGGCGCATACAGAAACACCAGGGCCACCAGGGCGGCGACCGCGGTCAGTGGTGAGCGCCGGGTGTTCATGGCAGCGCCACCTCGCGTTTCCCCTTGGTCATCCACGTGTGCAGCCACAGGCCAGCCCCCATCACGAGCAGCGCCGCGACCGCGATTGCCGATCCAAAAGGCCAGTCCCGGCTCGCGCCAAACTGTTGCTGCACCGCATTGCCCAGCAGCGCCAGCTTCGCTCCGCCGAGCAGGTCCGGGATCACGAACTGTCCCGTGGCCGGGAGGAACACCAGCACGCAGCCGGCGACGAGTCCGGGGCGGATTTGCGGCAGCACCACGTGCCAAAATGCCTGCATCGGCGATGCGCCGAGGTCGGCGGCAGCCTCTTCCAGCGCGGGGTCGAGCTTCTCCACGCTCGCGTAAAGCGGCAGGATCATGAACGGCAGGTAGTCGCACACCAGCGCGATGAGCACGGCAGGCCAGCCGGGATACAGTTCCGCTCCCTGGGCCAGCCAGCCCGCAGTGCGCAGCACGTCGGCTATCCAGCCATCGGGGGCGAGGATGATCTGCCAGCCGTAGGTGCGGATAAGCAGGTTGGTCCAGAAGGGAATCACCACCAGCGTCAGCACCGCGCCCTTCCATCTTCGCGGCAGGCGGGCGATAAAGAAGGCGACCGGCAAGCCGGCCAGCAGGCAGAGTGCCGCGGTCACCACTCCCACGCCGAGGCTGCGGGCGAGCAGCAACGGATGGACCGGATCGAAGCCAAGCGCGCCCTGGCCGAACAGCCGGGCGTAATTCTCCGTGGTCAGCCGCCAGATTATTTCCCCATTTTCCCCCCGCTGGGCGAAGCTCATGGCCGCGACAAAGAGCAACGGTCCAAGCAGGAAAATGGTCATCCACGCCACACTGGGACCACACAGCCAGCTGGCTCGGAAGGTGTGCGCTCCCGGCGGCAATGGCTCGCCAAAATGGACCGTGCGTCTCAAGTGGCGACGCCGTCGGCGCGTTGTGTGCCCGGTGGGTGAGGCCATCGTTCAGCTTTCCAGGAGGAAAATGTTCTCCGGCGCGACGCACAACTCGACCGAGTCCCCCACGAACAAGGCTACCGATCGCCGGCCTGTATTGAGCTCGGTCACCCGCAAGACCATGTCTCCCACCCGGATTTGGGCCAGCGTCTCGGGCCCGTTGGACATGAGGCTGAGCACGGTGCCAAGGCAACGGTTGTCGCTTGGCGAGCCGCCATCCATCGCGATGCGCTCCGGACGGAGGCCAAGACGCAACCGGCTCTGCTCGGCCAGTTCAATCGCGGTCGGGGGCACCTCGACTTTCAGCCGCCCCAGGGGCGTGTCCGCCTCCAGCCACTGGCCGGAGCGCGTGACGAATTTACCCTCGAACAGATTGCACGCCCCAATGAACTCCGCGACGAAGCCCGTCTTCGGATGATCGTATAGCTCGTCGGGCGTGCCGAGTTGCACCACCCGTCCGGCGTTCATCACGGCGACGCGATCGCTCATGGCCAGCGCCTCGTCCTGATCATGGGTCACATGGATGAAGGTGATGCCCAGCCGCTGCTGAAGCTGGCGCAGCTCCAGTTGCAGATCTTTCCGGAGCTTGGCGTCGAGCGCCCCCAAAGGTTCATCCAGCAGCAGCAAGTCCGGCTCGTTGACCAGCGCGCGGGCGAGGGCCACGCGCTGCTTCTGCCCGCCGGATAGCTCGCTCGGATGCCGGCCCGCCAGCGGCATGATCTGCGTCAATTCCATCACTGCGGCCGTGCGGCGGGCAATGTCCTGCGATGGGAGGCGCTTCATGCGCAGGCCGAAGGCGATGTTCTCTGAAACGCTCAGGTGGGGGAACAGCGCGTAGTTTTGGAAGACGGTGTTGACCGGGCGCTTCCACGCCGGGAGACGCAGTGCCGGCACTCCGGCAATGCGCAGGTCTCCGCTGTCGGGCAAATCCAAACCAGCGATGATGCGCAGCAAGGTGGTTTTGCCGCAGCCGGAGGGTCCGAGCAGCGAAAAGAACTCGCCGCGTCGGATTTGCAGGCTCACACCCGCGAGCGCCTCCATCGTGCCAAAACGGCGGGTCAGGTGCTGGCACTCGACCGCGAGATTGCTGGAGGTAGGTTTGGATTCAACCGGTTGCAACGCGGCAGGTTTAACGAACCAGCTCCCGGATGACGAACGAAAATGTTGGCATGATCCCAAATCGAAGGGGTTTGCGGGGAGCTGTTGTGCCTAGTCCGCGTTCGGCTGCCGGGTCTCCGAACCTTGGGGAACCGGCTTCACGTAAAGGCCGATGGCCAGCCCCGTGACGATGGCCAGGCTGCCCCAGAGGTGCCCGGCGTGCAGCTTCTCGCCCAGCCAAAGGACGGCCACCGGCACGCCCGCAACCGGTTGCGCGAGGATGGTCATGGCGGTGAGGTTCACGTCCGTCTCGCGGATGACCACGAGCCACAGTCCGTAGCCAAGGCTGGTGCAAACGATGGAGAGGAACGCGACCCATGCCCAGGCACTGGGAGGTAGCTGGGCGGCGGCCTTGAGGGTGGTCGGGCCGTCAATCGCCAAGTTCGCCAGCGTGCCGGCCACGAGCGAAACGGCCAGAATCTTCATCGGCCCCACGCGCTCGAGCAGCGGCTTGCCCATGATCGAGTAGGCGGCCTCGCTCAGAAACGATGCGATGAAGACTGCACTGGCGGTCAGCCCGGCCCACCTGAAGTCGTCGGCCCACACGCGATTGAGCAGCGCCACGCCAACCAGCCCGAGGCCAAAGCCGAACCAACGTTGGGGGGCGATGTATTCGCGCAGGAAAATGGCAGCCGCAACGGCCGTCAGCAAGGGTTCCACCGCCATCAACACGGAGGAGTTTCCTGCCGAGCCCAGCAGGTTGCCCCAGACCTGAAGCCGGTGCCCCAGCGTAAAAACGATGACGCCCATGAGCGACGCCTTCCAGAAGTCGCGCCCGCGCGGCGTCGCGCCCGGCAGCCATGGCCAGACGATCATCATGCTCACTGCCGCGCCGCCGAAGCGCAGCGTGGCGATGCCGCCGTAGTCCAGATGTGCCTTGAGCGCCTGAATCGCCGAGAGCGAGACGGCCCAGAAGACGTTGAACAGCAGCAGCAAAATGAGGTGCGCCGGTTTCACAGCGCGCGGAGTGTTTCGGGCAGGGCAGGGGAGGTCGAGCTGAAAGCGGAGCACGCCGGCCAATGCCAATTTCACCGGGTTTGGGCGTTGGCGTCGGGAGCCTTAGGCCAAGGTTTCAGGGGATAACCCGCCTTGGCCGTAACACAATCGTAACATCACCGACATACTCACGGCACATGGCGTTTTCATGATTCGTCCGTGGCGTTCAAGCAACGCCCGGCTCAAATCAACATGACCAATCGTAATACAGGCCGATGGCAACGGATCGCGATGATCGCGGTTGCGACCGCAATCTTCACCTTGGGATCAGCTCAGGCTGCGGACGAGGCGTTGTCCAAGCTCCTCTCCATCCTCCGTGACCGTGGTTCGCTCACGGAAAAGGAGTATCAGGATCTACTCAAGACCAATGCCAAGCCGTTGGCAGTGCCTGCCCCAGGCTCATTGGAGGAGCGGCTTTCCAGTGACGAGCGCGTGATCCAGCGCATGGAGGCGGATCTGGAGAAACAGCGCAAGGCGCTGGCGGAGATGAAGGGCCTGACCGATGGCACCTCCCCCGCGCTGGTGCGCAATGCGCTCAAGGACAAGTGGTATGAGCACATCAGCCTCCGTGGCTACGTGCAGTTCCGGTTCAACCACGTCTTCAAGAAGGACGGTCCCGAGCTAGACGTGCCGGCCGACCGCTCGGTGCGCGAGACGGATTCATTCCTAATCCGCCGCGGTCGAATGATTTTCAGCGGCGACGTGACGGATCACTTGTTCCTATACGCCCAGACAGACTTGAACGGCTCAGTCGGCGGGGCAGGGGACTTCGGCGTTCAGATGCGCGATCTGTATGGCGACATCGCCATCGACAAGGACAAGGAGTTTCGGTTTCGCGTGGGGCAAAGCAAAGTGCCGTTTGGCTGGGTGAACTTGCAGTCCAGTCAAAACCGCGCCCCGCTGGAACGCCCGGACGCGCTCAACAGCGCGGCGGAAGGCGAACGCGATGTGGGCGTGTTTTTCATGTGGGCGCCCGTGGAGGCGCGCCAACGGTTCAAGGATCTCGTCAAATTGGGCCTTAAGGGCTCGGGTGACTATGGCGTGGTGGCCGTGGGGGCCTACTCGGGTCAGGGGCCGAATCGGCCGGATGCCAACGGCGAGCCGCACGTGGTGGCCCGCGTGAGTTATCCCTTCAAGCTGGATAACGGCCAGTATTTCGAGCTGGGCGCGAATGCCTATCACGGGCGGTATGTGCCCACGGTTTCGGCCATTGGCACACCTGCGTTGACACCTGCAGCTGCCGCGGGCGGGGTAGTGGATCGGCGCGCCGGCGTTACGGCCGTTTGGTATCCGCAGCCTTTTGGCGTGGAGGCCGAATGGATGGTGGGCGAAGGCCCCACCCTGAGCCCCAATTTCCGCAACATCACCTCCGAGTTCCTGCATGGCGGGTATGTGCAGCTCAATTATCGTCAGCAAACGGATCATGGGCTGCTCTTCCCGTTTACGCGCTGGAACTACTACGATGGCGGCCGCAAGTTTGGTGCCAACGCCCCTGACTCGAAGGTCAATGAGGTGGACTTCGGCTTGGAATGGTCGCCCTGGCCGGAGGTTGAGCTGACGCTGGTCTACTCGCGCTCCTTTCAACGCACCAACACCCGCACCTTTCCCTATGCCAATACCACGGACGCAAATCGCGTCGGCATGCAGGTGCAGTGGAACTTCTGATTGCCAGCTGACACCAACACTTCACGAATCCGACACATGACTGCCACACAACGCTTCCAGACTCCGCCCATGAAACGTGCATCTGCCTGCCTGCTCGGCTTGGTCGCCACCCTCGCCCTCGTGGGTTCCGCCCACGCCGGCAACATCACCGTCAAAGGCTCCGACACCCTCGTTGTGCTCGCCCAGAAATGGGCCGAAGCCTACATGAGCAAGCACCCGGGCACGAAAATCCAGGTCACCGGGGGCGGCACTGGCACCGGCTTCGCCGCGCTTCAGAACAAGACCACCGACCTCTGCAATGCCTCGCGCAAGATCAAGCCCGGCGAGCAGGCCAACTGCATCAAAGCCTTTGGCCGTCGCCCCACGGAATACAAGGTGTGCCTCGACGGCCTTTCCCTCTATGTCAGCGCGGATAATCCGGTGAAAGAGCTGAGCCTCGCGCAGTTGGCGGACATCTTCACCGGCAAGACCCGCAACTGGAAGGAAGTCGGCGGCATGGACGCGCCCATCGTCGTCTACAGCCGCGAGAACAGCTCGGGCACCTACGAGTTCTTCAAGGAGCACGTGCTTCAGGGGAAAGATTTCGCCGTTGGGGCCCAGACCATGCCCGGCACCGCAGCGGTGCTCCAGGCCGTGGCCAAGGACAAGAACGGCATCGGCTACGGCGGCGCGGCCTACGGCGCGGGTGCCAAGCACATCCGCGTGAAGCAGGACGCCAACTCACCCGCCGTCGAGCCGACGGAGGAAAACGTTCTCCGGGGTGCCTATCCCATCTCTCGCTCCCTCTTCGTTTACGTGAACCCTGCGCTCGACAAGGGCGAGGTGGCGCAATACCTCGCCTGGATCCGGAGTGACGAGGGCCAAAAGGTCGTCAAGGACGTCGGTTACTTCCCCCTGCCCAAAGACCAGCGCTGACCGGCCTCGGGAACTGCGTCCGGCGGGGAAAGTGCCCCGCACGAACGCGGCTGGCCATTCCGGGCCGGTGTTCCTAGGGTCTTCCCCGCGTGACACCCGCATCGCACAACTCGAAGCGCACCGTTGGCTGGATGGGCATCCATCGCGGCCACCGCGCGCGGCCCGCCGAGTGGCTCGCGGAGAAGTTCATCTTCCTGGTGTCGCTCACGGCGATCCTGATGGTCTTCCTGATCTTCATCTTCGTCGCGCGCGAGGCGTTGCCGATCCTGTTCGGCCAGATGAACAGCGCCGCCGCCCGCCCCGCCATACCGGCCAAGGAAATGGACCGCCTCAAACCGGAGGAACTGCGCGAATACCTTGGCCTGACCGCCGCCGAGTTCAAGCAGCTCGACAAGGAAGCCCTGCAGGCGCTCATGGAAGTGCGCGAGGAAGAGGCCAAGGAAGCGCCGAAAAACCCCGATGCCCAGGTCAACACGACGCAATGGCGCTACCTGCTCGGCCCTCACCAATGGGCGGACAGCCGGCCCGAGGAGCGCTACGTCTGGCAGCCGGTCGGGCGCATCCACAAATACAACCTCATCCCGCTCATCATCGGCAGCCTCAAGACCACGCTGGTGGCGCTGCTCTTCAGCGTGCCGCTGGCGCTCGCGGCGGCGATCTACGTGTCGCAGCTTGCTTCGCCGAGCTGGAAGGAATGGCTGAAGCCCGCCATCGAACTGCTCTCCGGCGTGCCCTCCGTCGTCCTGGGTTTCTTCGCACTCATCGTGATGGCGACATTTTTGCAGGGCACGTTCGGCTATGAATCGCGCCTGAACGCCTTCGTGGCTGGCATCGCGCTCGGCCTGGCGGTGATCCCGGTCGTCTTTTCCATCGCCGAGGATGCGCTGACCAGCGTGCCGCGCAGCTACACCCAGGCAGCGCTGGCCTTGGGCGCATCGAAATGGCAGGCCGCGTGGCAGGTCGTGTTGCCGGCCGCCGCGCCGGGTGTTTTCGCCGCCGTGGTGCTGGGTTTCGGCCGCGCCATCGGCGAGACGATGATCGTGCTGATGGCCAGCGGCAATGCGACCATCGTGTCCTGGAGCCTGTTCGACTCCACGCGGTCCATCACGGCCACCATCGCAGCGGAGCTGGCCGAGGCGGTCTTCGGCGGGCACCACTACCGGATGCTGTTCCTCATCGGCGCGATGCTCTTCGTCGTTACGTTTCTCACGAACCTGGCGGGCGACCTCATCATGCACCGCCTGAAGGACCGGCTGGAAGGGAGGGCGAAATGACGGCCGCTCCGCCAAAAGCCCCGCGGCTCGATTTTCGCTCGCGCGGCTTTGACTTCGCATCGTTTGCCTTCACCGGCGTGACCGGCCTGGCCACGGTGTTCATTCTGGCCATCCTGGCGGTCATCCTTGTCAACGTGGTCTGGCATGGGTGGGGCACGTTTTCGTGGCGGTTCCTTACCACCGGCATGACGACGGCGGCGGGCGGAGCCAAGGACATGTTCAACGCGGGCGAAGCCGGCGTGTTGCCCATGATCATCGGCACCGCGCTGCGCGTGCTGGTCATGACCATCGTCGTCGTGCCCGTGGGCGTGATCACGGCGGTTTACCTTACGGAATACGCGCAGTCCACGGCGTGGAGCACGCGCATCATCCGGGGCGCGGTCAGCAACCTCGCGGGCGTGCCAAGCATTGTGTTCGGCCTGTTCGGCCTCGGGTTCTTCATCAGCTTCCTTGGGCGCGGGTTGGATGGGGGCGCGCTGGAGCCGCATTGGGGCAAGCCTGCCATCCTGTGGGCCTCGCTGACGCTCGCGGTGATGACGCTGCCGCTGGTCATCGTGGCAACGGAGGAATCCCTGCGCGCCATCACGCCCGGGCTACGCGAGGCGAGTCTCGCGCTCGGCGCGACGAAGCTGGAAACCATCCTCAAGATCGTGCTGCCCGAGGCACTGCCGGGCATCCTCACCGGCGGAATTCTTGCCGTCGGCCGGGCCGGGGGCGAGGTTGCCCCCATCCTGTTCACGGGAGCCGCCTACTACATGCGTGATCTGCCCCACTCGCTCACGGACCAGTTCATGGACCTTGGCTATCACGTCTTCATCCTCAGCACGCAGTCGCCGGACATCGAGAAGACCCGGCCCATCCTCTTCGCCACCGTGCTGGCGCTCCTGCTCTTGACACTGTCACTGAACTTGGTTGCCGTCCTCGTGCGCGCGCGGGTGCGCCGGAAGATGCGCGCCGCCCATTGACCATGCCCGCCTTCAACACCGCCTCCGTCCAGCTCAACCGCGCCGCCCCGGCGGAAGGCGCGGGCGCGCCGCTCATCGAGTGCGTGCGCGTCAACCTCCACTACGGCCCGGCCCACGCGCTCAAGGACATTTCGCTCACCATCGGCGAGCGCCACGTCACGGCCTTCATTGGGCCGTCGGGCTGCGGCAAGTCCACCTTCCTGCGCTGCTTCAACCGGATGAACGACCTGATTGACTCGGTGCGCATCGCGGGGACGATCAAGATCGGCGGGCAGGACATTTACGGCCGCGACGTCGATGTGATCGAGCTGCGGAAACGCGTGGGCATGGTCTTCCAGAAGTCGAACCCGTTTCCCAAATCCATCTACGAGAACATCGCCTACGGCCTTCGGCTGCACGGCATGAAGGCACGCACCGAACTGGATGCCGCCATCGAGCGGAGCCTGCGCGGGGCGGCGCTGTGGGACGAGGTGAAGGACCGGCTGCACGGCAGTGCGTTGGGCCTCTCCGGTGGCCAGCAGCAGCGGTTGTGCATCGCCCGGGCCATCGCTATTCGGCCGGAAATCATCCTGATGGACGAGCCGGCCAGCGCACTGGACCCCATTGCCACGGCGAAAATCGAGGAGCTGATCCTGGAGCTGAAGCGCGAGTTCACCATCGTCATCGTCACGCACAACATGCAGCAGGCCGCCCGCATCTCGGACTACACGGCCTTTTTCTACCTCGGCGAACTGGTCGAGTTCGACCGCACCGCGAAGATCTTCACCAACCCGTCCAAGAAACAGACGGAGGACTACGTGACCGGAAGATTTGGCTGAACAACCACGCCCCACGCCCCATGCTCCCCCACGACCAAGAATTCGCCGCGCTCAAGGAGAAGCTGCTGACCATGTCCAGCCTCGCCACCACCGCCATCCAAAACGCCATCAAGGCGCTGGTCGAGCGGAACGACGACCTCGCCCGACAGGTTGAACAGGCGGACGATCAGCTAGACGCATTGGAGATCGAGCTCGACGAGCTGGCCATCACCCTGCTGGCGCGCGGTCCGGTCGCCAGCGATTTGCGGACGATCACGGTTGCGATGAAGATCACGCACGACCTTGAGCGCACCGGCGACGAGGCCACCGCCATCGCCCGCCGCGCCGTGGACCTCAACAAGGAGCCGCAGCTCAAGCCCTATGTGGACATCCCGCGCATGGCCACGATGGCGCTGGAGATGCTCAACGACGGTCTGGATGCGTTCGTCAGCCGCGACACCGCCCGCGCCCGCAGCGTGCTCCCGCGCGACAAGGAAGTGGACACGCTGAACAAGCAGCTTCAGCGCGAGCTGGTCAGCTACATGGTGGAAAATCCGGCGACCATCACGCGCTGCCTGAACCTGATGCAGATTTCGAAGCGGCTTGAACGCATCGCCGACCACGCGACCAACATCGCCGAGGAAGTGGTTTATCTCTACGAAGGCCGCGACATCCGCCACACCGGCAAGGACGCGAAGGCGTGAGCCGGAGGCCTGTCCACGAACCGCTCATTTCAGCCTCGGCAGGCTGGCCGCGGCGACGGCTTGTCCGTGGCGTTTGTCCTGCTCGTCGGGCACGTGAAATTGGATGCGCTGGGCCAGCGCGGGAAACTCCACCTTCAGCACGTCCTTCGCCCCGGCGATGATGACATCGCCGCCCGCACCGCTGGTCACGCGACCCAGAATGAGCAGGTGGCTGAAGTCGTAGAAGTCCGCGTAGTGCGCCAGCGCGTAGCCGAGGTAGGTGCCGATGGTCTCGTAAATCTTCCGCGCGCGATAGTCGCCGGACTTCATCAGGCCCTGCACCAGTTTGAGTTTCTCCGGCAGCGGCAGCTTCGCATCCACCGCGATGCCCGAGACCGGCAGCAGCCGCCCGACGGCCTGCTGCGAGAAGTATTGCGCGCCCACGCCGTAGTCGCCGCTCCACTCATCGCACGCGGCGGCGGGGTTGTAATCCACGGGCGCAAACGCGAGTTCACTCAACCACGTCGTGATGTTGCCGCTGGGCGTCACGTAACCGACGGCCTGGCTCGTGCCCATGGCGATGCCGAGCACGCCATTCACACCGAGCGACATCGAGCCGGCAAGTGCGGTGACTTCGCCGTCGTTCGCGACTTCCAGTGGCACGCCATTCCACGCCTTCTGCACTTCGAGGAAGAGGTCTTTCACGCGCGCGTTGAACACGTCCGGCGCGACGCCCCGGAAGAGTGAGGCGACCTTTACCCGGTTGTTCACATAAACTCCGGCTGCGCTGGCGCCGATGGCGTCCACGCGGGGCAGGTGCGCGGCGGCCTTGCGGATCGAGTCCATGATGCCGTCGAAGTGATATTGCGGATCCGGGTGAAAATACGGATCCCAGACCGTCTCCTCACTGAAGACGACCTTGCCCTCGCGCACGGCGGCCACCTTGCGGTCGCTGCCGCCCAAGTCGAAGCCGATGCGGCAGCCGTCGAGGTTGCGGCCGAGGGGCTGCACGTTGGCGCGTTCGGGCGGGAGGCCTGCGGCAGCGCACGCGATGACTTCGAGGGTCCGGTCGTAAACGCGTTCGCCGATGAGGTTGGAATCGAACTTGCCCGTGGCGGTCTCGCGGAAGTGTGCCTGAAGCTGCGCGGCCAGCTCCTTCGGCCCGGCAAAGTGGAAGCGCCAGCCGCCCCGCTGCCACAGGAGAAACTTCGCCAGCCGCTCGACATGGCTGAAATTCCCCGCCGCGAGCGGATGGCCCTCGGGCGCGAGTTCGGTGTGGCAGTGGAAGACCGAGCCGTCCGCCTGTTCCAGCGCGAGCGTCACGGGCACGGCCTGGCCGGTGGCCCGCACCGCATCGCGGAAAGCGTGCGTGGCCAGCACGGCGGGACGGAAGGCGGGATCAAGCACCGGCGTGACACGCGGGGCGGGCAGCGGAAGGCCTCGGTTGATGTTCATGCGCGCCGGTTTTAGCGGGCGAAGGGATGCGGTTCAAGGCCGGCGGGGCGGAACCTCATGGCCCTTTCCGGGCAAGTTCCGGAGAGCCCCTGCCAACCGGCGGGGAGTTGCCCGGTCCGCGTTGCACCAAACTGGCGTTGCCGGTGAACCTCCGGCACACAAACATGCAAACCACCATCAATCGGGCCGCTTGGGATGTAGCCGAGTCGGATTATCCCCGGACCGGTTCGCCGGCGGACAAGCTGCGGTTCATGCTGCGCTACGCGGTGCTTGCCCCCTCGAACCACAATACCCAGCCGTGGCTTTTCCGCGTGCGCGGCAGCTCGGTTGAACTTTATGCCGACCGTGCCCGGGCCCTGCGTGTGACGGATCCCGACGACCGGCAGCTCCTCATCAGCTGCGGTTGCGCGCTGTTCCAGCTGCGGGTGGCGATGTGGCACTTCGGGCATCTGGATGAGACGCGTCTTCTGCCCGAGCCGGGCGATCCCGATCTGCTGGCACGCGTGACTTTGGGGGAAGAGGATACGCCCACGCCACAGCAGGAAGCCTTGTTTCATGCCGTTCTCAAGCGGCGCACCAACCGCCAGCTCTTCCACGAAGAGCCGCTTCCCGAGGAACTCAAGCACGAGCTGATCCGGGCTGCCGAGCGGGAGGAAGCGTGGCTCCACTTTGTGAACGGACGCGATGAACGGAACGCGATCGCCGACCTGATTGCCGAAGGGGATCGGCGCCAGTGGGCGAACCAACGTTTCCGTCTCGAGCTGGCCGCGTGGCTGCATCCCAACGACGGCGTCGCGCGTGATGGCATTCCGAATTCGGCCCAGAGTGCCGGCGACCTGCTCTCCGTGGCCGGGCCCATCGTCATCCGCACCTTTGATCTCGGCGAAGGGCAGGCGGCCAAGGATCGGGATGTCGCGGCTTACTCGCCCGGCTTGGTGGTGCTGGGCACCAACGCCGATGAGCCATGGGCGTGGATCTGTGCCGGGCAGGCGCTGGCTCGCGTGCTCCTGCGTGCGTGCGCCTCCGAAGTATGGGCCTCCTACCTGAACCAGCCGATTGAGACAGCCAGCCTCCGGCCCAAGGTAATGGAAGTCATCAACCGCCCGGGGCATCCGCAGCTCATCCTGCGGCTCGGTTACGGGCCCAACGTGAACCCCACTCCCCGTCGCCTGGTGGAAGAGGTGTTGATACCTCTCGTGTGAGTTGGCGCGGCGGTTGAGTTGGCACCGGGGTGGAATCCGGGTAGCGTCCGATGGCTGGCGGTTGCCACCATTTCGTTACCATGTCACTCAAACTAAAGCTCAAGGAAGGCGATGCCGCTCCCGCCTTTTGCACACCGGACACCAGCGGCCAGCAGGTTTCGCTTAGTGATTTCAAAGGGCGGCGGGTAATCCTCTACTTCTATCCCAAGGATGACACGCCGGGTTGCACCAAGGAGGCTTGCGGCTTCCGGGATGCCTACGCCGACTTCACGGCCAAGGGTGCGGTGATTCTCGGCGTCAGCACGGACTCCGTGAAATCCCACGACAAGTTCACCAAGAAGTTCAAGCTGCCGTTCCCGCTGCTCTCAGACGCGGAAAAGCAAATCGTAAACGCCTACGGTGTGTGGGGCGAAAAAACCTTTATGGGCCGGCGTTACGAAGGCATTCATCGCGTCACCTTCCTCATCGGCGGGGATGGCCGCATCCAGAAGATTTGGCCGAAGGTGAAGCCGGAAGAACACGCGGCGGAAGTGCTCGCGGCTTTGGGCTGAGCGCGCCGGAGTGCGGCTTTCTGGCTTTCCGCCGGCGGGCCGTCGCATAGTTTCTCCGGCATGCAACCGCTCTCGCGCCGCTCGCTCGTTCTTGGCCTGTCTGCATCGGCCTCGTGTCTGTCTGCTGAAACCTTCGCGGCTGCCTCGCCTGCCCCGCGCCCGCTGCGCGTCTGCCTTGTCTCCGGTTCGCAGGATTCCAAGCCTTACAGCACGGACGA
>CAZQEW010000021.1:0-1636 GCA_964591495.1 uncultured Klebsiella sp. | reverse complement strand
CCGCATCCCATCTGGGCCGGCACGGACGACTTCGACACGAAGTGCGACATCTACCGCTACGGTCCGGTCGCGTCAGACGCGCAGGTCCTGATGGAAGGTGAGAACAAGAACGGCGTCATGCCCGTGGCGTGGACGCGAGTGTATCGCGGCGCGCGGCTCTTCCACCTCGCGCTCGGCTACGCCTACGACCTGGAGAAGCCATCCTTCCGCCGCATTGTTGCCAATGCGCTGCGATGGGTCAGCGAGAAGTAGCGGCGGGCCTCCCGCCTGCCGCCACGCGTTACGCCATCAAATCCCGCACCACGTTCCCGAACACATCGGTCAGCCGAAAGTCCCGTCCGGCGTGGTGGTAGGTGAGGCGCTCGTGGTCGAGCCCGAGCAGGTGGAGAATCGTCGCGTGGAAGTCATGCACATGGACGGGTTTATCCGTCACGGTCAGGCCGATGTCGTCGGTCGCGCCGTAGGTGAGACCGGGCTTCACGCCGCCACCCGCGAGCCAGCAGCTGAATGCGCGGCAGTGGTGGTTTCGCCCGCCATTAGCTCCGTCGGGGGTGCGGCCAAACTCCGTGGTGAACATCACCAGCGTGTCGTCGAGCATCCCGCGGTCTTTGAGGTCGCGGATGAGCGCGGCGATGGGCTGGTCCACTTTCTTCGCGAGGTTCGCGTGGCTCTTGATGTTGCCGTGTGCGTCCCAGTTGCCGCTCGCGCCGGTGTCAATCAGCTCGATAAACCGCACGCCGCTCTCGGCCATGCGCCGCGCGACGAGCGTTTGCCACGCGAAGCTCTTGTTGTCGCCGCGCTCGACGCCGTATTGCCGCAGCATGAAGTCCGGCTCCTTGCGCAAGTCCAGCAGGTCGGGTGCGATGGTTTCCAAGCTCGCCGCCGTGCGGAAGCTCAACATGCGCGCGGCCAGCTCGCCATCGAGGGGGCGCGCGGCGCGGTGCTGCTCGTTGAGGCGGTGTAGCATCGCGAGTTCCTTCTCCTGCAAGGCGCGCGGGTTGTCCGCGTGCGGTTTGAGGTGCGGGATGGGGTTGTCGCCCGGCGTGATGCAGACGCCTTGGTGATAGGCCGGCAGGAAGTTGCTGTCCCACACCTGCGAGCCGGCGTAGGGCTTGTCTTTGCAGAAGACGACGTGCGACGGGAGGTTCGGGTTTTCCGTGCCGAGGCCGTAGCTCACCCACGCGCCGATGCCCGGCAACGCGGAGCCTTGCGAGCCGGTGTGCATGTGCAGCGTCGCCTCGAAGTGGTCGTTCTGGTCGCCCTTCATCGAGCGGATGACGCAGAGGTCGTCCACCACGCCGTTGAGGTGCGGGAAAAGCTCCGTGGTCTCGATGCCGCATTTGCCGCGCTTCGCATGCGCCCACGGGGAAGCGGTCAAGGCGCCGCGTCCGAACTTCTCTCCGTGCCGCTTGGCCAGTTCCGGCTTGGGGTCGAACGAATCCATGTGCGACATGCCGCCGGTGAGGAAGACCATGATGACGCGCTTGGCGCGCGGCGCGAAGTGCGGGGCGCGCGGCGCGAGCGGATGCGGCTCCGGGTCCGGCGCGGCGAAGAGCGGGAAGAGCCGCTCAGCGAGGCCGAAGCCGGCACACGCGCCCGTGGCGAGGGCGGAGCGCTGGAGCAATGAACGGCGGGA
>CAZQEW010000020.1:11818-47297 GCA_964591495.1 uncultured Klebsiella sp. | reverse complement strand
GCTTCAACCACACTGAGCGTTGTGCCGCAGAGCGTGGTCGGCGAGCACGAGTGCGGTCATGGCTTCGACCATCGGGACAGCGCGCGGGAGCACGCAGGGGTCGTGGCGGCCGCGCGGTTTTAGCGTCGTGTTTTGGAGGTTGGTGTCCACGGTGTCTTGCTCGTGAAAGACCGTGGCGGTGGGCTTGAAGGCGACACGGAAGTAAATGGTCTCGCCGTTGCTGATGCCACCTTGCACGCCGCCGGAGCGGTTGGTCGTGGTGCGGACTTTTCCGTCCACGTTGCGGAAAGCGTCGTTGTGATGCGTGCCCGTGAGCATGGTGCCGCCAAAGCCAGAACCGATTTCAAAACCCTTCGTCGCGGGCAGGCTCAACATGGCTTTGCCCAAGTCGGCTTCGAGGCGGTCGAACACGGGGGCACCCCAGCCCGTCGGGACACCCCGCGCGATGCCGGTGATGACCCCGCCCACGCTGTCGCCTTGGGAGCGGATTTGCTCGATGAGCGCAATCATCTGCTCCGCCACTGCCGCGTCCGGGCAGCGGATGATGTTCGCCTCGACCTGCGCGAGCGTGAGTTTCTCCACGTCCACGTGGCAGCGGAGGTGTTGCACGGACTCGACGCAGGCGAGGACTTCCACGCCCCAGCGTTCGCGGAGGAGTTTCTTCGCGATGGCTCCCGCAGCGACACGCCCGATGGTTTCGCGTGCGCTGGTGCGGCCCCCGCCCGGCCAGGCGCGGATGCCATACTTGGCCTGGTAAGTGTAGTCAGCGTGCGAAGGCCGGAACTTCGTGGCCATCTCCGTGTAAGCCTCGGAGCGCTGGTCTTCGTTTTTGACCACGAGGGAAATCGGGGTGCCCAGCGTTTTGCCCTCGAAGGTGCCGGAAAGGATTTCGACCCGGTCGGCCTCCTTGCGGGGGGTGGTGATGCTGGATTGGCCGGGCCGGCGGCGGTCGAGTTCGGGCTGAATGTCGGCCTCCGTGAGCGCGAGGCGGGGAGGACAGCCGTCCACGACGGCGCCCACACCGCCGCCGTGGGATTCGCCCCAAGTGGTGACGCGGAAGAGCTGGCCGAAGGTGTTGCCCATGCGGGGAGAGTGTCCGAATCTGGCTGAGACGGCAAGGCGGCAACCGGGGGAAAACTCCAAATCTCGAGCTCCAAGTTCCAAAGGGGTGACCGGCCAAATCATGGTGCTCGGAACTGGTTGCTTCTTCTGAGTTTGGGATTTGGAGCTTGGAGCTTTCCCGGTCGGCCATTCAATATGCCGCGCATGAAAGCCGTCCGTCACCCCATGCGTTCCCTTGTTATCGCGCTAGCCACCGTTTTCGCTGTCACTCAAGCCCCCGCCGCCCCGCGTGCGCTGCCGGCCGGGCAGTTGCCCAACGATGTCCGCTTGGCGCCGCCGAAGGACTTGAACGGCTACTTCCCCTTCACGCCGCCAAAGTCGAAGGAGGCTTGGCCCGAGCGTGCCGCGTTCGTGCAACGCCAGATGAAGGCAGCGCTCGGGCTCTGGCCGATGCCTACCAAGACGCCGCTCAACGCTGTCATCCACGGCAAGGTCGAGCGCGACGAATACACCGTCGAGAAGGTCTATTTCGAGAGCGCGCCGGGCTTCTTCGTCACCGGCAACCTGTATCGGCCCAAGGGCAAGACCGGCAAAATGCCCGCCGTCCTCTTCGCCCACGGGCACTGGAAAGATGCGCGGTTGTCCGAAGCGGCGGAGGACGCGGTGCGCCGCGAAATCGCCATCGGTGCGGAGCGCTTCGAAGAGGGCGGCCGCAGCATCTTCCAGGCAATGTGCGTGCAGCTCGCGCGCATGGGCTGCGTGGTCTGGCAGTGGGACATGATGAGCGATTCCGACGCCGTGCAGCTCTCCGCGCTGACGGTTCACCGCTTTGCCAAACAGCGGCCCGACATGGCGAAGACGGAGAACTGGGAACTTTACAGCGCGCAGGCCGAGGCGCATTTGCAGAGCATCATGGGCCTCCAGACGCTCAACGCCATCCGCTCGCTGGACTTCGTGCTCGGCTTGCCGGACGTGGACCCCGCCCGCGTGGCGGTGACCGGCGCGAGCGGCGGTGGCACCCAGACGATGATTCTCACCGCGTTGGACCCGCGCATCACACTGTCTTTCCCCGCGGTGATGGTCAGCACCGCGATGCAGGGCGGCTGCACCTGTGAGAACGCGTCGCTGCTCCGCATCAACACCGGCAACATCGAGTTCGCCGCCCTCGCCGCGCCGCGTCCGCAGGGCATGACCACGGCCAACGACTGGACGCGCGAGATGGCCACGAAGGGTTTCCCGGAACTCCTCGCTCATTACAAGACCGTGGCCGGCACGACCAATCTCGTGATGCTGCACCGCGGCGAACACTTTCAGCACAACTACAACGCCGTCGCCCGCTCCGCGTTCTTCACCTGGGTCAACCAGCACTTCAAACTCGGCCTCAAGTCGCCCGTCGTGGAGCGTGATTATCAACGCCTCTCGCGCGCTGAGCTGACCGTGTGGGACGATAAGCATCCTGCGCCGAGGGCCGATGACATTGACTTCGAGCGCCGGCTGCTCCGCTGGTGGGCCGACGACGCGGAGAAGCAGTTGCAGGCCAGCGCGTCGTCCCTGGATGCGTTTCGTCAACTCGCGGGCAATGGCGTCGAGGCGATTATCGGCCGCACCTTCGCCAGCGCCGGCAAGGTCGCGTGGGAGCTGAAGGACAAAAGAGTTCACGGTAGCTACGTGGAGATGACCGGCCTGCTCCGCAACGAAACGCACGGCGAGGAACTGCCCGTCGCGTGGCTTTACCCGAAGCAGTGGAACGGCCGCGCGGTCATCTGGCTCGACGACTCCGGCAAAGGCGCGCTCTTCAACGTCGATGGGTCGGTAAAGGCGGAGGTGAAGTCGCTGGTGGATTCGGGAGCGACGGTGCTGGGCGCTGACCTGCTTTTCCAAGGCGAGTTCAACAAGGACGGCAAGGCCCCGACGCAAAACCGCGTCGTCGCCAACCCGCGTGAGTTCGCCGGCTACACCTACGGCTACAACCACGCGCTCTTCGCCCAGCGCGCGCACGACGTGCTGACGCTCGTGAAGTATCTCCGCAGCTACGAGGCGAACCCTAACCACCCCGCGCCCAAGAGCGTGGACGTGGCGGGCTTTGGTGGCACCGGGCCCATCGTGGCGGCGGCGCGGGCGCTGGCGCGCGGGGCGATTGACCGTGCGGCGGTGGAGACGGCGGGCTTCCGCTTCGGCAAGCTCACTGATTACCGTGATGTGAACTTTCTCCCCGGCGGCGCGAAATACGGCGACGTGCCCGGCCTGCTCGCGCTCAACGCGCCGGCCAAGCTGTGGATCGGTGGGGAAGCCATGCCTGCGCTGGCGGCCAAGCTTTATGCCAACGCCAATGCGCGAAACGCAGTGACAGCGTCTGCCACGGCGGACCGCGCGGCGGCGGCCAAG
The DNA here is from genome assembly GCA_964591495.1 of uncultured Klebsiella sp. Classification (GTDB taxonomy): domain Bacteria; phylum Verrucomicrobiota; class Verrucomicrobiia; order Limisphaerales; family SXTU01; genus SXTU01. The sequence continues at coordinate 43,850 of CAZQEW010000020.1, read as the reverse complement.
TGGCTCCTGGCCCAGTAGGGCAGGGCCAAGCTCACTTCAAGCCGGTCCGGCGGTTCACCTTATGGACCGCCGCTTGGTCCGTGCATTTTACCAGCAGCTCGTCGATGCATACATGGGCGGGTCGGCTGGCGCACCAGACTAAAATCTCGGCGATGTCCTCCGCTGTCAGCGGCACCACGCCCTCGTAGACCTTGGTTGAACGGGCCTCGTCGCCCTTGAAACGGACCATGGAGAACTCGGTCTCCGCCATCCCGGGGTCGATCGTGCCCACACGCACGCCGGTGCCGCACAATTCCAGCCGCAGGGAACGGGTGATCATGATCTCGGCCGCCTTGACGCCGCAATAAACCGAGCCGCCTTCGTAGGCCTGCCGACCGGCGACCGACCCAATGTTCAGAATGTAGCTTCCGGGGTTCTTCACCATGTAGGGCAGGATGGCGCGGGTTACGCGCATGACTCCGAGGAGGTTGGTCTGCACCATGGCTTCCCAGTCCTCGTCTTTGCCATTCGCGACCGTATCCAGGCCGTGGGCCCCGCCGGCGTTGTTGACCAGCACGTCAATGTGCGGCGTGAGGGCCGGGATGCCCTCGGCGAATTTGTTCACGCTGCTGGTGCTCGACACGTCCAGCTTGTGAAACACGGCGTTCGGTGCTCCGAGCTTGCGCGCCTGTGCGGCGACGGCTTCCAGTTTATCCGTGCGGCGCGCGCCGAGAATCAGGTTGCAGCCTTCTGCGGCGAAGGCCCGCGCGGCGGCGGCTCCGAAACCGCTGGAAGCTCCGGTGATGAGAACCCACTTGTTGGCGAGACGTGCTGGCATGATGTGAATCGTGTTGTTTTGTGCGGTGCGACTTGTAACGGGCGGCCGCCACGCGTGAAAGCAAAAAGGCCGCCCCTGATCTCAAGCGAACAGGCCTCTCACCACCTGTCCATGCACGTCGGTGAGGCGGAAGTTGCGGCCTTGGAACTTGAAGGTGAGCCGCTCGTGGTCAATCCCAAGCAGGTGCAGGAGCGTGGCTTGGAGGTCATGCACGTGGACGGGGTCTTTGGCGACGTTCATCGCGAGGTCGTCAGATTCGCCGTAGGTAATGCCGGGCTTGATGCCGCCGCCGGCCATCCAAATCGTGAACGCGTAGGGATGGTGGTCGCGGCCCCAGCGTTTGCGTTCGGCGAGGTTGCCCTGAATGAAAGGCGTGCGGCCAAATTCGCCGCCCCAAATGACCAACGTGTCTTCCAGCAGGCCGCGTTGTGCGAGGTCAGTGACAAGGCCCGCGCTGGGCTGATCGGTGTCGCGGCATTGGTTGTAAAGCTCGGTGGTCAGGGAGTTGTGCTGATCCCAACCGGCGTGCATGAGCTGGACGCAGCGGACGCCGCGCTCGATGAGCCGACGGGCCATGAGGCAGTTGTAAGCGAACGTGCCCTGCTGCTTCACGCTGGGGCCATAGAGGTCGAGCGTGGACTGGGGTTCCTTCGAGAAGTCGGTGAGTTCCGGCACGCTCGTCTGCATGCGGTAGGCCATCTCGTATTGCGCGATGCGCGTGGCGATTTCCGGGTCGCCGAACTCGCGGAGCTTCATCTCGTTGAGCTGCGCGAGGTCGTCGAGCAGGCCGCGCCGGACTTGGGCGGACATGCCGTCAGGGTTGTTCAGGTAAAGCACCGGCTCGCCGCTGCCGCGGAATTTCACGCCGCTGTAACGCGAGGGGAGAAAGCCGCTGCCCCAGTAGAAGTCGTAGAAAATCTGGCCGCAGGTCGTGTCCTTGCTGATGGAAGTCATCACGACGTAGCCGGGCAACTCCTGGGTCTCGATGCCAAGCCCGTAACTGAGCCACGCGCCGAGGCTCGGACGGCCGGGCATCTCGGAACCCGTGAGCAGGAAGGTGATGCCGGGCGCGTGGTTCACGGCCTCGGTATGCATGGACTTGATGAAGCAGAGCTTGTCGGCGATGGCCGCCGTGTAGGGCATGAACCGGCTCACCCAAGCGCCGCTCTGCCCGTGCTGCGCGAAGGGCTCGACGGGCTGGAGCATCAGCTTGCCATCGGCCTTGCCGGTCATCGTGCTGAAGCGCTTGCCGGCGACGTATTCCTCGGGCACGGGTTTGCCGTGGAGTTCGGCGAGGCGGGGCTTGTAGTCCCACAAGTCCACATGCGTCGGCGCGCCGTTTTGGAAGAGGTAGATGACGCGCTTGGCTTTGGGGGCGAAATTCGGGAATTGCCGATTGCCGATTGCCAATTGCCGATTCTCTGCGCCAGCCGCGTCCTGCTTCAGGAGCGAGGCGAGGGCGGCGATGCCCAAGCCCGTCGCGCCGCGCCCGAAGAGCTGGCGGCGGGTGAGCAGCGCTTGATGTTCGATGAATGGCGACATGGTCACGAACTCAGACCATGCCCACGGCCACATCTTCAATTCAGCCTAAGTCGCCGGGCAGCATGCCCCGCCGGGCTTGGGCGGATCGGGATAATTCTTGAACAGCCGCGAATCCCAGCCAGTCTTCTAAGCGCACATGATTTCCGCAGGTCACGCCGCCAACCCCGCCGCGTTGTTTGATTTTGCCCCCCGCACGCGGCTCGTGTTCGGGCCGGATACGGTTGAGCGCGTGGGCGAACTGGCGGCGGAGCTGGGCGGTCGGCGCGTGCTGCTGGTCACCGACCCCGGACTCGTCAAGGCCGGGCACGCCGCACGCGTGCAGGAGTCGCTCCTCAAGGCTGGCCTGCAGGTGAGCCTGTTTGACCGGGCGAAGGAGAATCCCACGACGAAGTGCGTGGATGAGTGCGTGGCCGTGGCCACCGCCGAGAAGGCCGACCTGTTCATCGGTCTGGGCGGGGGCAGTTCCATGGATACGGCCAAGGGTTGCAATTTCATCTTCACCAACGGCGGCCGGATGCAGGACTACTGGGGGGTCGGCAAGGCGCGAAAGCCGATGCTGCCGCTCATCGCCATTCCCACGACCGCGGGCACCGGCAGCGAATGTCAGTCCGCCGCGCTGATCGCGGACGAACACACCCACCAGAAAATGGCGTGCCTCGATCCCAAGGCCGCCGCGCGCATCGCGATTCTTGATCCGGCCCTCACCCTCTCGCAGCCCGCCCGCGTTACGGCCTGCACGGGCATTGATGCCATCGCCCATGCGGTGGAGACCGCCGTGACGACCAAGCGCAACCCGCTTTCGCAGATGTTTTCGCGGGAGGCCTTCCGCCTGTGTGTGACGAGCCTGCCACAGGTCTTGCAGCACCCGAAGGACGTCGAGGCGCGTGGCCGGATGCTGCTGGGGGCGGCCTACGCGGGCCTGGCGATCGAGATCTCCATGTTGGGCGCGGCCCACTCGGCGGCAAACCCGCTCACGGCGCACTACAACATCGTCCACGGTCAGGCGGTGGGCATGCTTCTGCCGTTGGTTGTGCGTTTCAATGCGGAACACCCGGAAGCGTTGCGCGCCTACGCGGAGCTCGCCTCCGGCCCGGAGCTGGCAACCGTGAAGGGCGGGCTAACTACGGCATTGGAAGCCCTCATCGCCCGTTTGGAATCGCTCTTGAATCTGGCTGGCTTCCCGCGCTCGCTCGCGGATTGCGGGGTGGAGCCAGCGAAGATCAAGTTGTTGGCCGAGGAGGCCGCCAAGCAGTGGACGGCGAATTTCAACCCGCGTCGGATCGGACCGGCTGATTTCGTCGGGCTTTACGAGGCTGCCTTCAACCGCCGCAGCGATGGGGATTTGGTTTGATGAAGCCGGCCTCCGCGCTAGTCCGTTTGACCATGCCAATTCGCAGCTGTCGACCGGTTCTGTTAGCCCTGTCCTGCCTGGTGGGGATTCTCGCGAGAGCCGCAGCACCTGCGCCTGAGTTTATTTTCCCGGCCGGGGCCAAACAGAGGGCGCAAATCACCGTGTCAGTGGGCGGCAAGCTTGATAGCTGGCCTGTCGGGGTATGGACCGATCATCCGGGACTGGTCTTTGAGGCCAAGACCAACAGTGGCTCGTTCGCAGTCAATGTCTCGGCCAATGTGCCGCCCGGACCGCACCTCGTGCGGTTCTACAATGGCGATGGTTCGGCAGAACCCCGCACGTTCGTCGTGGGCCGGAGGGATGAGGTGCTTGAAGCGGAACCGAATGATGAGTTTCGCAAAGCCCAGCGAATCGACCAGACGGCCGTCGTGGTAAACGGGCGGCTGGAAAAAGCCGGCGACGTCGACTCTTTTGCGATCAGGGCAGAGCAGGGGAAGTGGATCGTGGCCTCCGTCGATTGCTACGCGCTGGGCTCCTCGGTGGACCCCGTGCTGCAGATCCTTGATGAACGTGGCGTGCGGGTGGCCCTCAACCACGACACCCACAACTTGGACGCGCTCGTGGCCTGGCAGGCCCCGCGCACGGGGACATACGTTGTTCAGATTCTTGGCTTCGCTCATCCACCGGCTGCCGATGTGGCGGCGAAGGGCAGTCCGGCTTATGTCTATCGCCTGACGATGACCACCGGCCCGATGGTGCGTTCGGCGTTTCCCATGGGGGTTAAGCGCGGTTCAAAGAGTGACTTGGAGCTGATTGGATGGAATCTGCCAAAAATGGCACAGCCCGTGGACGCCACACGCACTGCCTTGGCGGAACAACTCATCTTCGCGCCCGCAGATTTGACGGGGGACACCCTCTGGCTTGATGTGGCGGATGCCAACGACATCTTTGAACGCGAGCCAAATGATACGGCCTCCAAAGCGCAGTCGGTTACTTTGCCCGCAACCTTAAACGGACGCATCGGGCAACCTGGCGACGTGGACCGGTTTTCTTTTCCCGCCAAAAAGAATGAGCGCTTCAGCTTTCAAGTGCGCGCTGTGGAGTTGCACTCGCCGCTGGCAGCCCGCCTGCGGGTTGAGGACACCAACGGCGTCTCGCTTGCGCAACAGGAGGGGGGCGATCTGACCGACCCCCGGCTGGGGTGGAATGCACCGGCGGACGGCACCTATGTGCTTGCGGTAAGCGACATCTATGGCCAAGGCGGCTCCGAGTGGCTCTACCGGATCAAAACCGCACCCGCGCCACCGCACTTCACCGCCACGCTGCCAACGCATGCGTTCTTTGTTGAGAACGGGAAAACCAACGAGATCAAAGTCACCATTACCCGGAACGAAGGCTACAAAGAGAAGCTCGTGCTTGCGGTCAAGGGACTGCCGGACGGAGTGGTTGCGCATATCCCGCCGGTGCCGGACAAGGGCACGGAGGTAAAGGTCGAACTGGTGGCCAGCCCGGAAGCTCTGGCGGCGAGTGTTCCGATAGAGTTCATCCTCTCGGCGCCGGAAGTGCGTCCTCCTGCCAGTCGCGCGGCGTCATTCAGCCTGCGGGGTGTTGAGCCCCGCGGCGATCGTCTCATCAATGAAGGTAGGATCGCCTGGCTCACCGTGGCGAACAAACCAGCGCCGCCCCCTCCGCCCAAGAAGAAAAAGGGCTAGCGGCAAGCCAATCGGGTGCGAGGCCGCGGCTCGCTTCGGCATTGCCAGCCCGCATCTGCGCCTCTGGTTGCCCGCAGGCCAAGGTCAGTGCAAAGCTCCCACCCACGATCAGTAGTTCGCTTGCATCCGGCTCAGAATTTGCCGCGACATGGTCTCATCGCCCAACAAGCCCACCCGCACCCGGATTTCCGTGGACTTGACGGTGATGCGCTTCGTCTTGATGGTCACTTTCTGATCTCCGGCGGTGCGCCCTTCAATGACTCCGGAAAGGCCGTCCTGCTGACGCTTGATCACGGCGAGTTTCAAGTCTTTCATCGCCTGTTCAGCGGCCCGCTGAGCCGCGTCCACTGCCACCGGTTCGGTGACTTTCAGCTCGCCTTGAACGTAAGCCGCCCCGCCTGCTCCCGCGGCCGCCCCGACCAACAGGGCAGCACAACCAGAGAAAAAGGTGAGCGATAGGGCGGTGACGAGTATCACCAGCAAGTGTCTTTTCATAAGCAGTGCGATGTGTGCGCGGGCATTCTTAGCGTGCGCAGTATGCACTGTCGAATCTTCTGGGGCTGCACACTGTGCGCGGTGCTTGCCTGGCTGCTTGCGTTCGGGGAAGCTCATCTTCACAAATGAAAAAGCAAATAGCCAAATCGCAATCTCTCGAACGCAAATGGTCCTCCATCGTGGTCGATGGCGCGGAGCGCGCTGCCAGCCGGGCCATGTTGCACGCAGTCGGCTTTAAGCGCGAAGATTTCAAGAAGTCACAGGTTGCGGTCTGCTCGACTTGGAGCCAGGTCACCCCGTGCAACATCCACATCGACCAACTCGCTGTCAGCGTGGCGATGGGGGTCAATGAGGCCGGCGGCAAGGCCGTCGTCTTCAACACCATCACCGTCAGCGACGGCATCAGCATGGGCAGCGAGGGCATGAAGTATTCGCTCGTGTCACGCGACGTCATTGCGGACTCGATCGAGACGGTGGTGGGCTGTGAAGGCATGGACGGACTCGTGGCCGTGGGCGGTTGTGACAAAAACATGCCCGGCTGCCTGATCGCCATGGCCCGCATGAATCGCCCGGCGGTGTTCGTTTACGGTGGCACGATTCTGCCGGGCAATTACAACGGCAAGCCAGTGGACGTGGTGTCCTGCTTCGAAGCCGTCGGGTTGCACGCGGCGGGCAAGATGAGCGACAAGGAACTGGCCGATCTTGAGGAGGTCGCCATTCCCGGTGCGGGTTCCTGCGGCGGCATGTATACGGCGAACACCATGGCCAGCGCTATTGAGGCGCTTGGCATGAGCTTGCCCAACTCAAGCGCGCAGGCCGCCGTGTCAAAGGACAAGACGGTGGATTGTGAAGCCGCGGGCGCAGCGGTCTTGAACCTCATCAAGACCCGCATCCGCCCGCGCAACATCACGACGACGCACGCCTTCGAGAACGCCATCACGCCGGTCATCGCGCCCGGTGGTTCGACGAACGCGGTTCTTCACCTGATCGCCATGGCCAGCGCGGCGGAGGTAAAGCTGACCATTGATGACTTCACCCGCATCGGCAAACGCGTGCCCGTGCTCGCAGACCTCAAGCCGTCCGGCAAATACGTGATGGCCAAGCTCGTGGAAATCGGTGGCACGGTGCCGTTGATGAAGATGCTCCTCGACAAAGGCCTCATGCATGGCGACTGCATGACTGTCACCGGTAAAACCCTGGCCGAAAATCTGAAGAACGCGCCGAAGTATCCCGCCGGCCAGGACGTGGTGCGGGACTTTAGCAACCCCATCAAAAAGGACAGCCATCTGGTCATCTTCCGCGGAAACCTTTGCCCCGGTGGCGCGGTCGGCAAGATTTCCGGCAAGGAAGGCCTACAGTTCAACGGCAAGGCAATCTGCTTCGACGGCGAGGAGAAGGCGTTGGCTGCCATCCTTGAGGGCCGCGTGAAGAAGGGTCACATCATCGTCATCCGTTACGAAGGACCGCGCGGCGGTCCCGGCATGCGTGAAATGCTTTCCCCCACGAGCGCCATCATGGGCAAGGGCCTCGGCAAGGATGTGGCGCTCATCACCGATGGTCGCTTCAGTGGCGGCTCGCACGGCTTCGTCGTCGGCCACGTCACGCCGGAGGCCTACGAGGGCGGTCCTTTGGCGATTGTAAAGACCGGTGACGCGATCACCTTCGATGCCGAGCGGCGCGAGATCAATCTGCACATCACCAAGGGTGAGATGGACAAGCGGCTCCGACTTTGGAAACGCCCGGCTCCCCGATACACCCGAGGCATTCTCGCCAAGTATGCCGCGACTGTGAAATCCGCCAGTGAAGGCGCGGTGACCGATATGGACTTGCGCTTGTGACCGGGCAGGCCAATGAAAGACCGGCTGACGCCTAACCTGCCCCAAGGTTGGAAGCACTGGGCTGAATCGGGCGAAAGCCAGCTGTTTGGGCTTGGTGTCCTGATCGCACTAAGCCTGTATTTCAGTGTCAGAATGGCCAGTTCATCCGACTAAAACCGGAAGGAGAAACAGGTTTGGATAATCATGTTATGGCTCTTTCCGGTTGTGTCCCACGTATTATACCTCCATCACTCATGGCAGACGCGCAAAGCGAGGCTGGTGTCGAAGCCGACCATGGCAGAGGGGGGAATCGAAAATGACAAAGCGCAAGATTCTTGATGCGATCATCGCCGTGTTACAGGCGGATTTAGACACGTTTACACGCGCCGCTGATGCGGCGCGCGCCGAGGCCACCGATCCGCAGAGCCGCGCAGAGCACAAATACGACACCCGTGGGCTGGAGGCTTCCTATCTCGCTGCCGGCCAGGCTCGTCAGGTGAAGGAGCTGGAGGCAGCGCTTGCCACTTACCGCTTACTTTCCCTCCGTGCCTTTGGACCAGGAGAGGCCGTCGACCTGAGCGCTCTGGTAGAACTGGAGCAGGGCGGCGAAAAGACGGCTTACTTCATGGGTCCGTGCGCTGGCGGGACGGAGGTAACTGTGGGGAAGCGAAGTATTTTGGTCATTACGCCCCAGTCTCCGCTGGGACAGCTGTTGCTGGGGCGCAAGGCGGGAGACAGATTTGACCTCAACATCGCCGGCCGACCCCGAGCTGTCCGCTTGGTGACGGTTGCCTGAATCTATCGGACTGGTTCGACTCCCTAAAAAAACGATTCGGGCAGCAGACGCCAAGGAGGTGGGGGTGGGGAACCCCTCTGAAGAAACGTGCTGCCGCCCGAATCAAAGTCGTCAAATAACTGATCAGAACGTAAAATCGAATTGCCCGATGTCAATCGTGAAGATGTCTTCACCGGGCTAATGGCCTCCAGCAGGTAGATCAATCTCTTCGGCCAGTGCCAATTACACTGAGCAAACACAGGTCCTGAGCGGGGCAGTTGGCGGGCCGAGATGTGTTGTTGATCTGAGCTCGGGTTGGGGCCTTGGAATGCGTAATCAGTTTGCCAGCGGAGGTTTGAGCTCCCGAATCCACTCGGACAGCATTTTTACAGCAGCTTCATCCACGAGCGACTTCGCCACCGGCGGCATTCCCCCCTGACCAATGCGCAGGACACGCTGCATCAGGATGCTGCGCTCCGGAGACCCGGGGAAGACCAGTTGGGCATCCGGGATGCCAAATTTCTCGTGGAGCGGCGAGCTGCCGATCAGCTGCATTTTGTCCGCCGGCGTGTTCCAGCGCAGCGTGATGGCGGAGTTGCCGCCGCCGGCCTCGACGTGACAGTGCGCACAATTGGCGTGCAGATAAGAGCGGGCCCGGTCATTGAGCGGCACGTTGCCATCGTAGGGATTGGGCAAGGCCGCCATTTTCTCCGGAGGTTTCGGGAGTTGGGCCAGGCCGGCTTTGTCGGGCTTCAGGCTGAACGCACCAATGTGCGCGAGAGTTCGAAGTTGGTTGGCCTTCACGCCTCCATAGTCGTGGTCGCGGTTCATCTGTGGAGTGTTTACCCCCAAAACGAACTGAGCGGCGCGGCTGTGGCAGGTCATGCATTCGGCGCGGCTCGGGTAGTGCCACACCTGCTTGCGCGTGCCGCCCGGTGCACGCGCGTCCTTGACCTTGAATTCTCGGTCAGCGCCCTTGGCTTCGACGAGTTCGGCGTCGGTCTGGGAGTCGTTCCACCGATAGCTGTAGCCGACCCACTCGTTTTGTTCAAACAGCATGAAGCGCGTCTCGATCCATTTACGTGACTTGGGATTCCCGGCTTCAAGCTCAAGCGCGAAGCTCTTCACCAGCACAGTTTCCTCAGGGAATTTCCAGCCGCCGCTTTCGCTGAACGTGATCTGGCTCGTGCCTGGCAGCGCGATAAAGCGCTCCTTGTGCGTGCCGTCGGACCATAGGGGCGAGTTGACGGAGTAGGGGATCAATCCGGGTTGCATCACGTGGCCCTTCACCCTCGCGAACAGTCCACTGTCGCTGAGTTTGCGCGGGAACGGGGGGCGCTTCCTGGTGTCGGGCGGATTGGTCTCCAGCTCATAAAGCTGGCCGGCGTAGTCCACGTAAAAAATCTCGCCTGTGCGGCCTTCGCTGAAGCCAACCATCGCGTGCGGCGTGTCCGCAATTTCGCGGTGCCAAGTGACCCGGCTGCCTTTCCGTTTCAACGCCCATATTTTTCCGGTGCCGTAGTCACCGTAGATGTATGCCCCTCGGAGTTCGGGGAACTTGCCGCCCTGATAGACGATGCCGCCGGTGATGGACCGTGCTTCCGCGTGGTGATGCTCAACGAGCGGGGGCGTTACCGGGTGCGGACCGAGCTTGCGCTGCGCGTGGAACAGGTGATTGCCTTCGCGCACGCTCCAACCGTAATTCGCTCCACGCGTGACCAGCTCGATCATTTCGTAGAGATCCTGTCCGATGTCTCCGACAAGCAGGCCTCCGTCTGATGGGTCCAGCGCGATGCGCCAAGGGTTGCGGAAGCCATAGGCCCACAGCTCCGGCCGTGCGCCGGGGATGTCCCAGAACGGGTTGTCCTTGGGGATCGAATATGCTCTGCCGGGGTCCGGGTGTTCGAGGTCCAGGCGCAGCAGGCCGCTGTTCAAGTCCGTAATGTTTTGGCCAGTGTCCAGCCCGTCGGAGTCGCTCGTGCCGTCGCCGGCCGTGATGTAGAGCATGCCATCCAGGCCAAAGACCATGTCGCCACCGTTGTGCCCATTGGACCACCACTTGATGATTTCGCGCTCGCTCGCCACATCTGCGCGACCGTCAGCTCCGACCGTGTAGCGGAGGATGCGGTTGAACTTGTTTGTGCCGCCGAGCACGACGCCGGCGGCATTGGTTTGCCTGGTGTTCGGCCCGTTGGCAAAAACGAAGAGAAAGCGATTGGTGGAAAATCCCGGGTGAAAATGGAAGGAGTAAAAGTCGTGGTCGGCCAGTTCCAGAAAGAGGTTTGTGGTCGTTTGCGACTGGTCGGATGAGATGGCAAGCATGCGGCCTGCCTGCTCGACGACCAGAAACCGATCACTCGCAGCGTCGCGTCCGAGAAACAGTGGCTTTTTAAAGTCAAGGCCGGGCCAGGCTCGTTTGGACCGCATTGGTAAAGCGGGGTCCGGGGAGCCGCTAACCCGCGAGGTAGTGATGGGAATTCTCCGGTCGAGACCCGAGGGCAGCCCGTCATGGGCGATGGCTGCGGTCAAGTGGCTTGCCAGCCCTCCCATCAGCAAGGCCAGCAACGTAAGGATCGGCAGGTTCACGCAACAACCCTAGACCGGCAGTCGGGGACTGCAATTCAGCGACATGACTTTACCCGGTAGTCCCAGGGTAAACCCGGGCTCCGCATCAAATGACCGTCCCGTGCGGGATGATCCCATTCTTGGGCACAATCACGATGCCGTCGCGAATGAAATAGTTTCCGGTTGGGGAGTCGAAGTTCTCCGGTTTGCCGGCGGGCGAGATGACGCAGTTGTCACCGACGCGGGCGTTCTTGTCCAGGATGGTGTTCTCGATGCGGCAATGCTGGCCGATACCGATGCGCGGCCGGCCGGCGTTCAGGTTCTCCAACATCGAAGCCTGCGACTCGTAGTAGTCGGCTCCCATCATGATGACGCGATGAAGGTTGGTGCCCAAGCCCACAAAGCTGCGGATGCCGATGACCGAGTGGCTCAGGTGCGCGTGGCTGATGATGCAGCCGTCCGAGACAATGGCGTGGTCAATGCTTGCCCCGTTGACTTTGCTGCCGGGCAGGAAGCGCGGCCGGGTGTAGATCGGCGAGCTCATGTCGAAAAAGTTGAACTTGGGCAGCTCTTCCGCACCGTCGAGGTTGGCCTCGAAGAAACTCCTGATCGTTCCGATGTCCTCCCAATAGCCCTGATAGACGTAGCTGAAAACCCGGTGGGTGGCGATGGCGCCGGGAATGATGTGCTTGCCGAAGTCCGTGAATTCGTTGTCCAGCAGTTTGATGAGGGTGGACCGGTTGAAGACATAGATGCCCATCGATGCCAGGTAAAACTCTTCGTCACCCTCGATTTCGAGGGTGTCGTATGATTCGCGGGGTATTTTCAGCGAATCGAGCACGCTGGCATCCTTGGGCTTTTCCACAAACCGCACGATGCGACGGTCGTTGTTGATTTGCAGGATGCCCAACGCCTGTGCGCTGTCGCGGGTAACGGGGATGGTGGCGATGGTCAGGTCGGCCTGGGATTCCGCGTGTTGCGCGATGATGCGGCGGAAGTCCATCCGGTAGAGCTGGTCGCCACTGAGAATAAGGCAGTATTCCCAATCGTGGTTCAGCAGGTGGACAAGGTTCTTGCGCACGGCATCGGCAGTGCCCTGATACCAGGAAGTGCTGTGCATGGTCTGCTCGGCTGCCAGCAGTTCCACAAACCCACCGCTGAAGTGGTCAAACTTGTAGCTCTGGCTGATGTGCCGGTGGAGTGAGGCGGTGTTGAACTGCGTCAGCAGATACACGCGGCGGTAGCCGGAGTTGATGCAGTTTGAGATCGGGATGTCCACAATGCGGTATTTGCCCGCGAGCGGCACGGCCGGCTTGGATCGATCTTTGGTCAGCGGATAGAGGCGCGTGCCCTGGCCGCCTCCCATGACGACGGCCAAAACGTTGGGAACATTAGGTGCCATGCGGCGCGGTGTGGCCATATATTTAATCCTTTCTTGCGGTTAGCTTTAGCGAAGCTTTAACCTTTCCATTGGCGCTAGCGCAAGCAACAACCCCTCAACAGCACCCGCTACCTTATGTGTGGTATCATCGGATACATCGGCAAACAGCAGGCAACCCCAATCCTGATTGAAGGGCTCCGGCGTTTGGAATACCGCGGTTACGATTCTGCCGGCGTGGCTGTCATGCAGAACCGCGAGCTGGGCACGCGCAAGAAGAAGGGCAAGATCGACGAGGGGTTGGCGAAGGTCGTGCAGGCGAACCCCATCTACGGCCAGGTCGGCATGGGCCACACCCGCTGGGCGACTCATGGTCCGCCGACCGATGAGAATTCCCACCCGCACCTGGACCAGTCCGGCAAAATCGCGGTTGTCCACAATGGCGTCATTGAGAACTTCGACACGCTCAAGGAGCGCTTTATCAAGGCCGGTCACACCTTCAAGTCAGCCACCGACACGGAAGTCCTGGCGCATCTCATCGGCCATCACTACGAGGCGGTGATCGCCTCGGGTAAGGGCACCTGGAGCGGTGAGGGCACGCACCCGCTCGCGCTGGCAGTGATGAATGCCCTCCGCGAGGTCATTGGCACCTACGGCATCGGCGTGATTTGCACGGACCATCCCGGAGTCATGGTTGGGGCGCGCCGCGGGAGTCCGCTGATCGTTGGGGTTGGCGAAGGGGAACACTTCCTGGCCAGTGATGCCAGCGCCATCGTCAGCCACACCCGCACGGTCATCTACCTGAAGGATTACGACGTGGTCACCCTGTTTGCCGACCAGTTTAAAATGGACTCGCTCGGCAATGAGGTCGCCTCGTTCCAGCTCTCAAAGATCGAGTTTGACGCAGACGCGGCCGAGCGCGGGAGCTTTCCGCATTACATGCTCAAGGAGATCTTCGAGCAGCCCAAGACCGTTAAGAACGCCATCCGAGGCCGATTGGACGCCGAGGACGGCACCGCGAAATTCGGCGGGCTCAACATGACCACCGCCGAACTGCGTGCGGTAGATCAAATTGTCATCACCGCTTGCGGCACCAGTTGGCACGCGGCGCTCGTGGGAGAGTATCTCATTGAGGAGTTCGCGCACATTCCGGTCGAAGTCGAATACGCTTCCGAGTTCCGCTACCGCAACGCCCCCATCGAGAAAAACACCCTCTGCCTGGTAATTACCCAGTCCGGCGAAACCGCCGACACCCTGGCCGGCCTCCGTGAGTGCAAAAGGCGTGGCCACAAGGTGCTCTCCATTTGCAATGTGGTTGGATCCACCATCGCGCGCGAGGCCGACGGCGGCATCTATCTCCACGCTGGGCCAGAAATTGGCGTCGCCTCGACCAAGGCCTTTGTGAGCCAGGTCAGCGTGCTGACCATGTTCGCGCTCATGATGGGCCGCATTCGGATGCTGTCGAACCGGCGCGGCAGCCAGATCATCAAGGGACTTGAGGCCATCCCTGACCAGATTCAGCGGATCTTGGATCAGAACGATGAGATCAAGCGCATCGCCCTCAAATATGCGCATGCTGAGGACTTCTTCTTCCTCGGCCGGCAATACAACTTCCCCGTCGCCCTCGAGGGCGCGCTGAAGCTCAAGGAGATTTCCTACATCCATGCGGAAGGCTACCCCGCCGCCGAGATGAAACATGGCCCGATTGCCATGATTGATGAGAAGACCCCCACCGTCTTCATCGCGCCCACCGACGCGCTCTACGAGAAGACCTTCAGCAACCTTGAGGAAATCAAAGCCCGCAAGGGTCCCATCATCGCGCTCGCCACTGAGGGCAACGACAAGATCAAGGAGAAGGTTGAAGACGTCATCTACCTTCCGCCGACTTGGGAACCGTTGCATCCGCTGCTTGCGGTCATTCCATTGCAACTCCTGAGCTACCATATCGCCGTCGCGCGCGGTTGTGACGTGGACAAGCCCCGCAACCTCGCCAAGAGCGTGACGGTGGAGTGACCGGTTAAGCCAGCCACTCACGCACAACCTCGCCGCTCACGTCCGTGAGACGGAAGTCGCGGCCGGTGTTGCGGTAGGTGAGCTGCTCGTGGTTTAGGCCGAGCTGGTGGAGGATCGTTGCGTGCAGGTCCGGGATGGAGACCGGCTTCTCCACGGCGGAGTAACCAAATTCGTCCGTCGCGCCGTGGATCATCCCGCCCCGGATGCCGCCGCCAGCCAGCCACATCGTGAAGCCCTTTGGATGATGGTCGCGGCCCTTGCCGTTTTCGGCCACGGGCGAACGTCCGAATTCACCACCCCAGATGACCAGCGTCGTGTCGAGCAGGCCGGTGACCTTCAAGTCGTGCAAGAGCGCGGCGATGGGCTGGTCGGTCTCGGCACAATGAAGGTCATGATTCTTCCGCAAGTCATCGTGCGCGTCCCACGCCTTCGGCCCCTCGTTGCCGCCGCTGTAGAGCTGCACGAAGCGCACGCCGCGCTCGACCAGCCGGCGTGCCAGCAGGCAGTTGCGGCCGAAGTGCCGGGTCACCGGGCGGTCGAGGCCGTAGAGCTTGCGGACCGACTCCGGTTCACGCCCGACGTCCACGCACTCCGCCGCGCTGACCTGCATGCGGAACGCCAGCTCGTAGCTCGCGATGCGCGCTGCGAGGCTGGACTCGGCGGGGTTCGCGGCGGCGTATTCTTCGTTCCACTGCCGCAGCAGGTCGAGCCGCGCGCGCTGCTGGCTGGCCGAAACATTCTTCGGCGGCGTGAGGTAGGCGATGGGGTCGCCACTGGAGCGGAACGGCACGCCTTGGAACGCGGCGGGCATGAATCCGTTCGACCAGTTTAACGCCCCGTTCACCGGCGCGCCTTGATGGTCCATGAGCACCACGAACGCGGGCAAATTCTCGCTCTCGGAGCCGAGGCCGTAAGTCACCCACGAGCCCATGCTGGGCCGGCCCGCCTGGATGAAGCCGCTGTTCATCTGGAAGAGTGCCGGGCCGTGGTTGTTGCTCTCTGCGTGCAACGAGCGGATGACGCACAGCTCGTCCGCGTGCCGCGCGAGCAACGGGTACGGCTCCGCGATGTCGATGCCCGCCCGGCCGTGCTTCGCAAACTCGTAGTAGCTCTTCATCGCCACGTTCTGCGTCTTGCGGCCCATGAAGGCATCCTCGGGCTTCCACACCGGGATGGGTTTCCCGTGCCACTTCGCCAGCTCGGGCTTTGGGTCAAACAAGTCCACGTGGCTCGGCCCGCCATACATGAAGAGGAAAATCACCGCCTTGGCCCGCGGGGCGAAGTGCGGGGCACGCGCGGCCAGCGGGTTTGCGGAAGGCGTCCCCGCCAGTGCGCCCTCCGCGTGCAGCAGCGAGTTCAGCGCCAGCGCGCCAAAACCGCCGCCACTCATCTGAAGCATCTGTCGGCGCGAGAGGTTCATTCGATGGTGATGAATTCGCTGCTGTTGAAGAGCACGTGCGCGAGGTCGGTGAACGCGCGGTGTCGGGGCGTTTCCTTTGCACTGGTCTCCTGCGTGTAAGCCGCCTCGCGCGCCGAGATAAACGACTTCGCTTGCTTGAGCCTATCCGCTGTCGGCACGCGGGCCAGGGCAAGCAGGTGCATCCGCTCGACAGCCTTCGCAAAATCGCCGCCCGCTTCCATCACCGAGCGCTGCGCGAGGAAGCCCGCCTGGTCCTCGACGAACTCGTCGTTCATCAGCACCAGCGCCTGCGTGGGGACCACGCTTTTGGTCCGGTCGGCGCAGCTGTCCGTGGTCGTCGGCGCATCAAAGAGTTCCATCATCGGCATGAGCAACTGACGCTTCACATAGATATAAACGCTGCGCCGCCATTGGTCCGGTCCCTCCGTGGTCAGCGCGGGCCACTTGTTGCGCTGGCTGGCGGGCAAAAGGTCGGCGCGGAGGCGCGGTTTGATCCCCGGGCCGCCCAACTGCGTGTTCAACCTCCCGCTTGCGAACAGGATGCTGTCGCGGAGCGATTCGGCTTCAAGCCGTTGGAGATTCATGTGCCAGAGCAGCTTGTTGTCGGGGTCGAGCGCGGTGGCCCGAGAACGTTCAGTATTCAGTGGCCAGTTTTCGGTGCGGCCGCTGGGCACGGAACGCTCCGATGACTGACCACTGACCACCGAATACTGGTTACTTGTCGCTCCCGACGCCTGCCGATAAGTCGCCGACATCAGAACGAGCTTGTGAACTGGCTTCCATCGTCCGCCCTCCGCGATCAGTCTGGCTGCGAGGAAATCCAGCAGCTCGGGATGGGTCGGTCGCTCGCCTTTGAAGCCGAAGTTGCTCGGTGTGGCCACCAGCCCGCGTCCGAAGTGGTGCTGCCAGATGCGGTTGGCCAGCACGCGCCAAGTCAGCGGGTTTTCGGGTGAGGCCATCCACTCCGCCAGTGCCCGCCGCCGACCGGAGGACTTCGCGTCCGCAGCCGGCACGGGGAACTCCAGTGGCTTTGCGGCCAGCACGACCGGCACGGCGGGCGGGACTTCCGGGCCCTTGTTTTGCAGGCTGCCGCGTCGGAGCAGATGCGTGGGCGGAACCTTTGCCTTGGTCTCGATGAGTGCCTGGAACTTCACCGCTTCCTTCGCCTTCTCTTTCTCGTCGCTTTCCTTCGGCACGCCGCGTTTCTCCGTGCCATTGAAGACCGCGAGCAGGCTGTAGTAGTCCGCGCTGCTGATGGGGTCGGTCTTGTGGTCATGGCACCGCGCGCAGCCGATCGTCAGGCCGAGTAAGACCGTCGAGGTAGTGGAGATGACATCGTCCAGCTCGTCGAGGCGATACTGCTCCTTGTTGTTGCCCATGTTGTCGTCGTTGCTCGGGCCGTTGCGGCAAAAGCCCGTGGCCACGAGCGTCTCCTCGTCTGCGCCCGGCACCTCGTCGCCTGCGAGCTGCTCGGCCATGAACCGTGCGTAGGGTTTGTCCTCGTTGAAGCTGCGGATGACGTAATCCCGATAACGCCACGCGTGCGGCCGGTCGAGGTCGTTGTGGAACCCGCTGCTGTCCGCGTAACGCGCGAGGTCCAGCCAGTGCCGCCCCCAGCGCTCACCGTAGTGCGGGCTGGCGAGCAGCCGGTCCACGACGCGCTCCCACGCGTCCGGCGAGCGGTCGGCCACGAACGTCTCGACCTCTTCCGGAGTCGGCGGCAGCCCAACGAGGTCAAAAGTCACGCGGCGAATCAAGGTGTGCCGGTCGGCCTCGGGTGACGGGCGCAGCCCATTCGCCTCCAGCGCAGCGAGGATGAAGCGGTCCACGTCATTGCGCACCCACGCCATGTTTTTGACGTCAGGGGGAGCCGACTTCGTGAGTCGCTGAAAGGCCCAGTGCTGGCGACCTGCGTCGATACTGGGCGTGGCGGCGTGGCCCGCGGCAAGCAGGGCGAGCAGGAGCGCCAGAATGGGGCGGACAGTGTTCAAGCTTCGGTGGCAATGCTGCTGTCGAACGGCGCTCCGCGCAAGTTCCCTCGTGTCGGCTGAAGGCTCGACAACCCCGGTGGGTGCCGCACACTCGGAGCAACTTGGCCTCCC
Organism: uncultured Klebsiella sp.; assembly: GCA_964591495.1. GTDB lineage: Bacteria > Verrucomicrobiota > Verrucomicrobiia > Limisphaerales > SXTU01 > SXTU01. Next base: position 25,863 of record CAZQEW010000020.1, on the reverse strand, counting down.
AAACTTCCATGATCACCCTCCTTGTTGGCACCAACCGTCCCGGCAGCAGCACGCGTCTGGTGGCGCGGCAGATCGCAGACATTTACACCGAATTGCAGCAGCCCGTGCGGGTCCTGGATCTTATCCAACTGCCGCCGGAGGTCTTTCTGCCCGCGGCATACGCGGAGAAGCCCGCCAGCTTCGCACCCTTCGCCGACGCGGTGGTGCAGTCATCCGGCCTGCACGTGGTCACGCCGGAATACAATGGCTCCATGCCCGGCGTGCTGAAGTATTTCATCGACCTGTTGAAGTTTCCGGAAAGCTTCGAACGACGGCCGGTCTGCTTCACCGGGCTGGCCGCGGGCATGTGGGGCGGACTGCGCCCGGTGGAACAGCTCCAGCAAATCTTCAGCTACCGCAATGCGCACATCTATCCCGAACGCGTCTTCATCCCGGGCATCGGCAGCCAGCTCGGCCCGGACGGACGGCTCAAGGAAGAGGAACTGGTCGGCCGGCTGCGCAAACAGGCCGCAGGGTTTGCAGAGTTCACCCGGCGATTGGCAGTGAGATAATCGGGTGATTTGAGGGGGATGGTGCGCGGTAGAGGTTTCGAACCTCTGACCCCTACCGTGTCAAGGTAGTGCTCTACCACTGAGCTAACCGCGCAGCGCGGCGTAAAGTGCCGGTGACAATTTGCTTTGGCAAGAGTGGACTTGATTCTGCCTTCATTCCGCAGGCGGTGTGTGCGGCCATGCTGGCGACCAATTTTGCATTCCGGCGCGTGGCCGCTTCGGGTAGGCTGCGCCGCACATGACAACCCGTCCGGTTGCCCTCATCACCGGTGCCTCGCGCGGCATTGGGCGCGGCATCGCCCTCGAACTGGCCAAGGCCGGGCACGATCTCGTGTTAAATTTTGCCGGTAACGCGGACGGAGCGCGGGCCACGGCGGCGGATTGCGTGGCGGCGGCGACGCTAGCGGCCCATTCCATCCGCGCCGAAATTTGCCAGGGCGACGTGGGCAAGGCCACGGATCGCGAGCGGCTCATCACCTTCACTCGCGAGCAGTTTGGCCGGCTCGATCTGCTCGTGAACAACGCGGGCATCACGAGCATTGGCCGCCGGGACATCTTGGAAGCGCGGGAAGACGAATTCGACGCCCTCATGGCCATCAATCTCAAGGGCCCTTACTTCCTCAGCCAGCTCGCGGCAAACTGGATGATTGGGCAATCCGCCGACCGGAACGCGCAAAGCGCAGGAACCAACGACTATCGCCCCAAGATAATCATTATCTCGTCCATCAGCGGCTACGCGGTGTCCACCAACCGCGGCGATTACTGCATGGCGAAGGCGGCTCTGGGCATGATGACCAAGCTCTATGCCACGCGCCTGGCCGACCACGGCATCAATGTCTTCGAGGTCTGCCCGGGTGTCATTGCCAGCGACATGACCGCGCCGGTGAAGGAGAAATACGACAAGCTATTTGCCGAGGGCCTCGCGCCGATCCGCCGCTGGGGCACGCCAGAGGACGTGGGCCGGGCCGTCGTTGCCATCGCGTTGGACTACCTTCCATACAGCACCGGCGAGACCATCAATGTGGACGGCGGTTTTCACGTTCGCAGGCTCTAGCGGCAATCAGAACCAGTGCGGAGGATGTGAGCGCGACTGTCCCCAAGGTCTAACCAATGGGCTCAACTGCGGTCTTCCAAGATTGATGCCACCACCAGTTCGGTGACCAGTTCACTCAAGCCGGGCAGGGCCTTGCCGGAGTGTGAGCCTACTTGCTGATCCCCCGCTCGCTTGCCTTCACGAAGGCGACGAGGTGCTGCACTTCCGGCAACGGAGGAACTTCCGCCTCAATCTTTACCAGCGCGTTCGAGATGGTCAGCCCTTCGCGGAAGAGCAGCTTGAACGCCTTTTTCAGCGCGGCCTGCGCGGCTTCGGAAACGCCGTTCCGCTCTAGGCCGACCTTGTTCAGCGCCTTCGTCTCCGCCGGGTTGCCGTCGGCGAGCATGAAGGGCGGCACGTCCTGCACGACCTTCGCGCAGCCGCCGAGAATGGCCATGCGCCCAATGCGGCAGAACTGGTGCACCGCCGCCAGCCCGCCGATGATCGCGTGATCCTCCACGATGACGTGCCCCGCCAGCGTGCCGACGTTCGACATCACGATGTGGCTGCCCACGCGGCAGTCGTGCGCGATGTGCGTGTAGGCGAGGAAATGGTTGTGCGAGCCGATGACCGTGGCGTCGCCGTCGTTGGTGGCGCTGTGGACGGTGGAATTTTCGCGGAAGACGTTGTGGTTGCCGATGACCGTGCGCGTGATGCCGCCTTTCCACTTCAAGTCCTGCGTCTTCAGCCCGATGGCAGCGAAGGGGAAAAACTCATTGCCCGCGCCGACGGTCGTGTGGCCGTCAATGACGACATGCGAATGGAGCCGGCATTCCGGCCCGAGCGCAACGTGCTCCCCGATGACACAGAACGGCCCGATGTGGCAGTTGGACCCAATTTGGGCTTCGGGATGAACGACTGCGGAGGAGTGAATCATGGGAACTAGATGCCGGGCGCTTACTTCGAGGGAATAGGGCTGAGAAATATGTCCCTCATTACCCAGCAGTTTCCAAAGTCTTTGTAGCTTTTCTTCGGGTCAATCGTGTTTTTCCAAGTCGAGAGTTTCATCTCACGATATTGCGGATGCTGAATCAACAAGGTGTCTCCGTAACTCCCGGAAGGCCACGAATCACCACACATGGCAATCTTTGCTGCGAGGTGGAAGTTGCTTGTCTCGCTCAGGTAAAATGCCCCGCGCTCATCTGTAACAACAACTGGTGTTGCAAATTCGACAAAGCGAACACGCGCTCCGTGTATCGGTTGGCCAGTGATGTCCAAAACCATGCCGCGGACCGCTGGTGTCCTACCTGTCGTATGTGGCAACGGCGTCCAGCAGGCAGTTCCGAACATTGCAACTACGGTAACAATGCTGCATCGGAGGAGGGATTTCATGTGGTTCAATTCTCCTCTCCACTACTCCTTCTCCATCAGCATGAACGTCACATCTGCCTCGCTAACCAGTTCGCCGTTCACGGAGCACTCGCCGCGTGCTTTGCCGATCTTGCCGCGCATTTTCGTCATTGTGACATCAATCACCAGCACGTCGCCAGGCCGGACGGGCTTTCGCCACTTCACTTCCTCAGCGGACATGAAATAGGCGAGTTTCCCCGCGTTCTCGGCCTGCCGCATCATCAGGATGCCGGCGACTTGCGCCATCGCTTCCAGTTGAAGCACGCCGGGCAAAATTGGATGGCCGGGGAAATGCCCCTCGAAGACTGGCTCGGCCATCGTCACGTTTTTCTGCGCCACGATGCGGTTGCCCTCAATCTTCGACACGCGGTCCACCATCAGGAACGGCGGGCGATGCGGCAGGATTTTCATCACCTGCATCACGTCGAGCGTCGCGCCGTCGCGCACGGGGTTTTCCTCGGCGGATTTGGCGGGCGGCGGGGTGAAGGTCTGCACGGCCTTCTCGGGTTTCCGCATCTGCGTGGCGATTTGCTTGGTCAGTTCGCAGTTGCCGGTGTGGCTCGGCCGGATGGCGACGATGTGCCCGACCAACGGCCGGCCGAGCAGCGAGAGGTCCCCGACGATGTCGAGCATCTTGTGCCGCACGAACTCCTCCGGGTAACGCATCGGCTCCGTGGTCAGCACCGCGTCATCGCGGATGACAACGGCGTTTTCCAGGCTGCCGCCCCGGATGAGGCCGTGTTTGTAGAGCTGCTCAAGTTCCTCGAAGAAGCAGAACGTGCGCGCGTGCGCGAGTTCCTTGGGCCATGTCTCAGGCGTGACTTCTAGGCTGAAGAACTGCGTGAATCGCCCGCCGCCGCCCGAACTGGTGCAGGAGATTTTCAACCGGTCATGCGGGAAGATCTGCATCACCGTTTCGCCGACCTGCACTTCAATCGGTTCCGAAACCTCGTAGGGCACGCGGGTCTCGGTCTGTGGGACCAGGCCGGCCTTCTCGATCATCCGCACATACTCCCGGGAACTGCCGTCGGCGATCGGCGGTTCGTTGGCGTCGAGTTCAACGACGGCATTGTCCACGCCGGCCCCGGAAAATGCCGCCAGCACATGCTCGACGGTATGGATTTTTACGTTGCCCTTGCCCAGCGTGGTGGAGCGGTTGGTGTCCACGACGTGCTCAACGCGGGCCTCGATTTCCGGCCGACCATCGAGATCCACCCGCCGGAAGCGAATGCCGGAACCGGCGGGGGCCGGTTGAAACGTCATGTTGACCCGGCTGCCGCTGTGGAGGCCGATGCCGGAAAAGGAGACAGATTCCCGTAGCGTCTGCTGCTGTGACACGCGGAGACAATAGCGAAACCAAACTTGGGCAGGCAAGCCGAGAGGCTGGGCGTGTCGAGGAAACAGCGGGAAACACCCTCACTCCTGCACATCATAGAACGCCAGCCAGCCCGAAATGGAAGAACCCAGGCCCACGCGGTCGCGTTTGAACCAAGAGACGTGACCGTCTTCAAACAGAAAACTTCCGCCCTCCGCCGTGCCATCGCTGCCGCGATGACTGGTGCTGGAGACGGTTACGGATTGGCCAGAGCCGGTGACAGTTGTCTTCCAAAGAGGGGCCGTGAGCGTGTAAGGCTGGCCGGTAGGCTGCGGTCCCGGCGTTCCCCGCACCTGGAGCATGTCCCCGACGATGGGCCCGTTCCGGAAGGGGCTGTCCAACCGCGTGCGCGCTAACCAATTCGGGATGTTGCCGTTTCCGAAGGTCACATGACCCGCCTCGGGAAGGCGCCGTCCGAGCAGATAGAAGTAGCCGGACAGCTCCTGGTGCGGAAAGTCAGGATTGCCGTAATTCGCCCCAAGTGGTGGGGCCACAACGAGCCGGTCCACTGCTCGGTGATACTCGCCGGTCGGGCAATAGAGCGGACTGTTCTTGCTGCTGGATGCGTTGGTGGTGGCGGGCATCAGATACCCCTTGTAAAGCCGGAGCACTGAGGGACCGATCCAGCTCAGATGCTGGCCTTGGCCGGCACCGTCCGTGCCGGGAGGGATCCGGCCATCGTGGTCCCCGGCATAGACATTGATTGCAGTGCCCCACTGCTTGAGGTTGTTCATGCACAGCGCCTTGTTCGCCGATTGCTTGGCCTTGGCCAGCGCCGGCAAAAGCATTCCGGCGAGGATGGCAATGATGGCGATGACCACGAGGAGCTCGATCAGGGTGAAGCCCTGCTGGCCGTCGCGGTGAGAAACGGAAGGTGGGTAACGCATGGCTAATCGCTTGGGTTGCGGCGGCAGCGTAGCACTCGCCCTGCGTGCGTCCAGAGTTGATTGGCGCCGCCGAGCTAAGGGCGGCCGACTTCGTAGTAACGGCGCAGCTCCGCGGGGCTGAACGCGCGCAACGCCACCAGCAGCTCGTCAACCGCCCCGAAGAAACCATAACTGAGCCCCTGCCTGATCTCGCTCTCGGTTGTGGTGGCGTTTCCGATCGCGAGATGGGACAGCGCCGGGGCTGATCCCGGTGGCAGCTTGTTGCGTGCGACGGCGATGCCATTGACGAAGTGAGTCAATTCTTGCCGGCTTGAATCCACCACCGTCGCGAGGCAGAGCCACTGACCATGGCGTTCCGCCGTCAGCAATGCAGGTGAGGGAAACGCAGTCCAGGCTGACGCTCCCGCGGCCGGGCCGGGGGATATGCTTAAGCCGAGCTGCCCCGTTGATTTTAATTCCCAACGAATGGCCCGGGCACCGTTGAACGATGGCGAGGCGATGCCCGATTCCGCCTCCGGAGGTTCATCGGTTGCCAGGAGCGACGTGGTCGGTTGGGGCAAGGCATCCACGCGCACCCAGGCCAGCAGTGTCAGCGATGCCGCCGCCGCTGGCAGCTGCAGCAGCACCCGCTGTCCACGTCCCCGGAACTCGAGCGCGCCCTTGCCAGGCCAGCGGCCTTGCGACCAACGTGCGCCAATGATCTGTCCGTCGCTCCCGGCACCGTTTCCCCGGATGCGGTTGCGCAGGGTTGAGTCCAGCGGGGATTGCTCCTCAAAGTTGTAATGCACGCGCACGGACGGATCGCCGTCCAAGGCGTCGGCCGCTGCGCGCCAGGCCAGCAACAATCGGGCGGCCTCGGCCTGCTCGCGTTCCCGCACCCGCTCGAAAGCGGGAAAATCCTCCGGCCGGAAGGACGTTTCAGCCAGGCCCGAGTCGTCCAACCGACGGGCCTGTCTGGCGAGAATCTGGCTGGTGCCGGTTTCCCCCGGCCGGCCGATCGTGACCTTGCCTTCGAGGGCATGAACCTCCTGCTCGCCGGATTCGGTCACTTTTACGCCGAACGAATTGCCCTGGTTCACCACGGACAGCCCGGGCGTCAGCAGCCGGAAGCTGCGTGCCGAGGCGTTGAGCTCGCAGGCGACCTTGCCGGAGAGGAGGAATGCCTCGTTGGGCGAGCGCAGCTCCAACTGGGCCGGACCTTCCACGAACAGGCGGGCACCGGAAAATAGGTCTATCTGCACGGTGCCCAATGCCAGGCGCAGCCAGCCAGTTGGGAGCTCCGCGCCTTCGATCCGATCCGGCTCGCCGTCGGCCCAGGCCGCCTCCACGACATGGGAAAGCATGGCGATGGCCGGCGGGTTGGGAGGTGCAACCAAGCCCGGCAGGTGCGGACCGTCGGTTTCGGTCTTCGGGCCGTCACTCCGCACGGCAAGGAACACGCCCACCGCGACCGCCGCCAAGCCGGCGACGGCCCACCACGGATTCCAAGTGGGCTGGCGTCTCGGTGTGGGCCGCTGGGCGAGCCGGGCCATGATGGAATCTTCCAGTCCCGGTTCGTCCCGCCGACCGCCGAGGGCTTCCTCGAGCAGCGGCCAGCGTGGTTCGGCAGACTGCGCGGCCCGCACAAAGCCGTGCATCTGGATTTCTTCGACAAACTCCCGGCGGAAGCTGTCGTCCGCACGCAGGCGCGCCAGCAGTTCGGCGCGGCGCGGTTCGGACAAGTCTGCATTGCGCAGCCACGCGGCGACGAGGTCTTGCAGGTCGCGGTCCATCACACGCCTTTCCGCGCCATGCACTCGCGCAGCAGCTTGTGAGCCCGGTGGTTGGTCACGTAGATGACGGCGACGGATGACTGCATGGCTTCGGCCAGCGCCTGGGCTTTCTGGCCCTCCAAGCCGCCCTGCACAATGCGCCGCATCTTGTCTGGCAGCTTGCTGATGCAACTCAGGAGCCGTGCGAGCTGCTCCTCCTCGACGGCGAGCGACGCCTTTTCGAGGTCCGGCTCGACCAGTTCCGTGACTTCGCTGCGGAAGCGCTCCATCGCATTCTCGCGGCGCACTCGGGAGCGGAAATACATCTTCACCTTGTTGCGTGCGATGCCTCGCAGCCATGCGCCGAAATCGTCGCCCTTGCGGAAGGAGCCGAGATTTTCAAACGCCGCGAGGAACACGTCTTGCGCGAGGTCGTCCACGTCGTCGAGGTGGTAAAGCTGGCTGGCGATGAACCCCCGCACGCCCAGGCCGAATTCCCGGACGATGTGCCGGAAAGCATCGCGATGCCCGGCCAGCACCTCGTCAATGGCGGCGTGCAGCGCGTTCGCGTCGTGGTCCATTCGCGGAGAGTTTGCCACAGGGTGGGAAAACTTACACGCGACAAAGTGCGCGGTTGCCCAAGCTACTGCCCGGTTTTGGCCGGAGCCTTCTCCGCCGACAGCAACGTGATGCTCACCTCCACGACCGTGTCCAGCGGTGGCACGTCCTGCTTTCGCACCACCCACGTGTCATCGGCGTCGCGCTGCGGGCGTGGATTGTTGAAGACCGCGTCGGGATCGGTGATGAGCGCAATGAGCGAACCCTCCGTCTGCGCGACGAACTTGCCCTGCCACACGCGCGAGCCGGTGAAGGTGAACGGCCCCTTGCTCATCGGCTCCTTCGCCCGCTTGTTGAAGACCAGCTCTTCGGCCCGGCGACGCTGCGGTTTGCCGTCCTGCGTCCAGATTAGCTCGATGGCGACGGCTTCGCCGGGCAGCGGCGGATTGCGCTCTCCGGGCGCCTGCGAGATCGGCCCGCCCGATGGTGCGTTGGTCAGGGGCCCGGCCTGCATTCCCTTCGCCCCCAGCAACAGCATGGCAACCTGCAAGTGATGCGCTTCGATTTCGGTTTTGAGCACGCTCTCGTGCAGTTTGCCCTGGCCGGTGACCAGCAGGTATTCGAGCGGGCCGTCGGTCATGTTGAGCTTCGCGGGAAACGACACACGGCGGGCAACCTTCTCGAGCTTCACCGCCCCAATCTGGAAAACGCCGGGAGCAATCTCGCGAATGCTCGGCGGGGCAGGGGGCTTCTCCACCGGCAAACCAGCCGGCTCCTGAGCTTGAAGAGTAATCCCCAGCAGCAGCAGCAGCGGCAGCAAGGTGAATCGCATTTTCATCATCAGTCAGAGGTCGCAAGCTACGCCGCCCACCGCTGAAGGCGAGCGTTTCGTGCGGAGCCTGTCCTTGTGCGCTTGCCCCTCGGGCATTTGCCTTCCACCATTCCGCGGTCAATTACGTCTATGTTTGCCATGCAACGCCTTTGCCTGCTGCTTGCCGCCGTCGCCGGCCTGCTGACGCCTGTCATTGCCCAGGACACCGCCAAGGAAGCCCAGTTCCTCACCAACACCCGCCAACTCATCTACGAAGGCCGCCGCAGCGGTGAGGGTTACTTCTCCGCCGATGGGAAGTTCCTCGTCTTCCAAAGCGAGCGCGAGGCGGACAATCCGTTCTACCAGATTTACCTGCTGAACTTGGAGAGCGGCGACATCAGCCGCGTCTCCCCCGGCACCGGCAAGACCACCTGCGCCTTCCTCCGCCCCGGCAGCGACGACGTGCTCTTCGCCAGCACCCACGTGGACCCGGATGCGAAGGCCAAGCAGAAGGCCGAACTCGACTTCCGCGCGAGCGGCAAGTCGCGTCGCTACGCGTGGGACTACGACGACCGCATGGAGATCTTCGTGTCCAAGCGCGATGGCTCGAACGTCCGCCGACTCACGGACGCTCCCGGTTACGACGCCGAGGGCAGCTACTCGCCGGATGGCAAGCTCATCGTCTTCTGCTCCCTGCGCCATGCCTACACCGGCACGCTCTCGCCCGAGGACAAGAAGAAGCTCGAAGTGGACACCGCTTACTTCGGCGACATCTATCTGATGAACGCCGACGGCTCGAACGTGCGCCGCCTCACCAGCACGCCCGGCTACGATGGCGGCCCGTTCTTCTCGCCTGACGGCCAGCGCATCATCTGGCGGCGCTTCAGCGAGAAGGGCGACACCGCCGACGTTTACACCATGAAGCTCGACGGCTCCGACGTGCGCCGCCTCACCGACTTTGGCGCGATGTCCTGGGCACCCTACTTCCATCCGTCCGGCGAATACGTCATCTACACCGCGAACAAGCTCGGCTTCGCGAACTTCGAGCTGTTCCTCGTGGACGCGCTCGGCGCGAAGGAACCCGTGCGCGTGACCCACACCGACGGCTTCGACGGCCTGCCGGTCTTCTCGCCCGATGGCAAGAAGCTCGCGTGGACAAGCGGAAGAACGCCGGAGAAGAACTCGCAGATTTTCATGGCGGACTGGAACCACCCGGCCGCGCTGGCGGCTCTGGCAAAGGCTTCGCTTCGCAGCGGGGCGAACGTTGCGTCCGCTTCCCCGGCAATTGCCGGCACCGACACCAAGACCGAGGCCGCAGCGAAACTGCCGCACTCGCAGAGTTTCGTCGCAAACATCCGAGACACTGACTTGCGGAGACAGGTGGGCTTCCTCGCCAGCGAAGAACTGGAAGGCCGGCTCACCGGCACACCCGGCGCGCTGAAGGCGGCACAGTTCATCGCGGACTATTTCAAGGGCATTGAGCTCGCCCCGCTGCCCGGCGCGAAGGATTTCTTCCAGCCCTTCGAGTTCAGCGCCGGCGTGCGCGTGCTGACGAACCAAAACTCCGCCACGCTGCACGCTGCCGCCGCACCCGCCCCGCTCGCGCTCGACAAAGACTTCCGCCCGCTGGCCTTCACCGCGAACGGCACGGCGGAAGGCGAAGTGGTCTTCGCCGGCTACGGTCTCTCCGTCCCCGGCAAGCTCGCCGAGGGCTACGACTCCTACGCCGGCCTCGACGTGTCGAACAAGGTCGTGCTCGTCCTGCGCTACGTGCCCGAGGAGGCCGATGCCAAGCGCCGCCAGGAGCTGAACCGCTACGCCGGCCTGCGCTACAAAGCCCTCATCGCCCGCAATCGCGGTGCGAAGGCGCTGCTGGTCGTCACCGGTCCCACGTCCCCGAACGCGGGCGAGCTGGCGCGGCTCACCTTCGAGACCGGCGCGAGCCACAGCGGCATCGTCTGCGCCAGCATCAGCGGCGACGTGGCGGCGAGGATGTTCGCGGCGGCGGGCAAGGACTTGAAGAAAACCCAGGCCGCGCTGGACAAGGAAGACCCGCACGCGGAAGGCGCGTTCCCGCTGAAGAGCGTGGCGGTGAAACTTTCCGCCGCCGTCGAGCACGTGAAGAAACAGGACCGCAACGTCCTCGCGCACCTGCCGCCCGTGGGCACGAGCGAGTATGTCATCGTCGGGGCGCACTACGACCACCTCGGCCACGGCGAGACCGGCGGCTTCGCGCGCAAGGACGAGGAAGGCAAAGTCCACCCGGGCGCGGACGACAACGCCAGTGGCACAGCGGCGTTGCTGGAGTTGGCCGGGGCCTTCGCGGAGGAAGCAACGCGGAAGTCGCCCGGTGTGCGGCGGGGCATCGTCTTCGCCGCGTGGTCGGGCGAGGAGGTCGGCTTGATTGGCTCGTCGCACTTCGCCGAGCGCCCGCCGCTCCCGCTCTCCAACGTCGTTGCCTACGTGAACTTCGACATGGTTGGCCGACTGCGCGACAACAAGCTTAACCTCCAAGGCATCGGCTCCTCGCCCGCGTGGCGCAAGCTCATCGAGAAACGCAATGTCGCCGCCGGCTTCAACCTCACCTTGCAGGACGACCCGTATCTGCCGACCGACACCACGCCGTTTTATCCGAAGAACGTTCCCGTCATCGCCTTCTTCACCGGCAGCCACGAGGAATATCACCGCCCCGCCGACAAACCCGACACGCTGAACTACGAAGGCTTGGAACGCATCGCCAAATTCGCCCGCGCCCTAGTTACCGACCTCGTGACCGGAGCCGAGCGCCCCGCCTACGCGAAGGTCGAGAAGAAGGACGGCGGTGGCGGACGCGAGCAGCTCCGCGCCTACCTCGGCACCATCCCTGACTACGCTCAGGAAGTGGCTGGCGTAAAAATCAGCGGCACGCGCGGCGGCAGCCCGGCGGAGAAAGCGGGCTTGAAGGGCGGCGACATCATCGTGGAGTTCGCCGGCCAGAAGATTGCGAACATCTACGACTACACCTACGCGATGGATGCCGTGAAAATCGGCCAGCCTGTGAAGGTTGTCGTCCTCCGCGACGGCAAGCGCGTGGAGCTCACTGCGACACCGGAAGTCAGGAAATAAGCTGTTACCCATGCTGCGTTCACTCTGCTCACTCCTCCTGCTTTCGACCCTGCTGGTCCCGGCCGCTGAGAAGCCGTTGCTACGCGCCGGGGCCGCCGCCGTGGACATCACGCCGCGCGAGTTCCCGCTGAACATGCCCGGCGGTTTCAGCGCGAACATGGCCACGAACGCGCACGACCCGCTCCACGCCCGCGCGCTCGTGCTCGCCGACGGCGCGACCACTCTCGCGATGGTCGTGGTGGACAACTTGGGCGTCTCGCCGGAGGTCATCGAGGAAGCCAAGGCCATTGCCGCCGAGCGCACCAAGATTCCGCGTGAGCGGATGCTCGTCGCCTCCACGCACACGCACAGCGCGCCTTCATCGAACACCAAGACCGGCCCGGCCCCGGCGGTGGCGTATCGGCAAGTCATCTTGAACGGCATCGCGGAATCCATCGTGCGTGCGCATGCGGCGCTGCGTCCGGCGGCCGTAGGCGCGGCAGCGCACGACCTCCCTGAGGAAGTCTTCAACCGCCGCTGGTTTCTGAAGCCCGGCCAGATGCCGCCCAATCCCTACGGCCAGCTCGACACGGTGAAGATGAACCCCGGCACCAGCCCCGATGTGCTCGACCGCCCCGCCGGCCCCATCGATCCCGCCGTCACCATCCTCTTCGTGCAGGACGCCCGCCGCCGTCCGCTCGCGCTCTTCGCGAACTACTCGCTGCACTACGTTGGCGGGATGCCGCCCGCGCAGGTTTCGGCGGATTACTTCGGCGAGTTTGCGCGTGTGATGCCGTCGCGCTTCCGGGCGGACACGAACTTCGTCGCGATGCTGTCCAACGGTGCTTCGGGCGACATCAACAACATCCCTTTCGGCGTGAACCGGCCGCCGCGCGAGCCGTTCGAGCAAATCCGCCTCGTGGCCGCCAAGACCGCCGACGCCGCGTGGCACGCGGGCCGGAAGATTGAGCAGCACAGGCCCGACGCGTGGCTCGGCATGATCGAGCGCGAAGTCACCTTGAAGTATCGCCGCCCCACGGCGGAGCAACTCGCCGCCGCGCGCAAAGTCGTCGCAATCAAAGACCCGGCGGAAAAGGAAAAGCTCCCTCGGCTGGCGGAAAACTACGCCCGCAGCACCATCGCCGCCGCCGAGCGAACTGAACAAACGCTCACGGTGAAGCTGCAAGCCATCCGCATCGGCGACTTCGCCGTGTGCGGCATTCCGTTCGAGACGTTTGTGGAGATTGGTCTCGACCTCAAGAAGCGCAGCCCGTTTCCGCTCACGATGGTCATCGGCCTCGCCAACGGCCGGCACGGCTACCTGCCGACGCCGGAGCAGCACAAGTTGGGTGGTTATGAGACCTGGCTCGGCACGAACATCGTGCAGGAAGACACCTCGGTCATCCTCACGCGGCACCTGCTGGAGATGCTGGCTGAATTGCACCGGGCCAAATGAGTCTTTTCCCTGACACCATGAAAACCGCCGCCCTCCTCCTCGCCTTGCTCGCCATCGTTTCAAGTTCAGCCTTCGCCGCCGACACGCCCTCGATCAAACCCACCACGGCCGACGTTCCCTACGGCGACCAGGAACGGCACAAGCTCGACATTTACGCGCCGCCGGGTGCGAAGGGGCTGCCCGTGCTTTTTTGGATTCACGGGGGTGGCTGGCAGGCGGGCGACAAATCCAGCGTGCAGCTCAAGCCGCAGTGGTTTGTGGAGAAGGGCTTCGTCTTCGTTTCAACCAACTACCGGCTGCTGCCCAACGTGGACATGGTCACCATTTTCCGCGACGTGGCAAAGTCGCTTGGCTGGGTGCACAAGAACATCGCCAAGCACGGCGGCGACCCCACGCGCATCCTCGTCGGCGGGCACTCCGCCGGTGCGCAGCTCGCCGCCCTGGTTTGTGTGGACGAGCGCTATCTCAAGGCCGAAGGCGTGCCGTTCTCCGTGCTGAAGGGCTGTGTGCCCGTGGATGGCGACACCTACGACGTGCCTGCCATCATCGAGACCGCCGAGACGCGCCTGCGCGTCCACGGCTTCCCGATGCCCAAGCAGGGACATCGCATCAAGTTCGGCAACGACCCGGCGTTGCACCGCGATTACTCCGCCGTCACCCACGCGACGAAGGGCAAGGGCATTCCGCCGTTCCTTATCCTCTACGTGGCCGACCACCCGGACAACACGATGCAAGCCCGGCGCTTCGAGGCCGTGCTGAAGGAGGCGGGCGTGACCGCGAAAGCGTTTGGCGCCCGAGAAACCAATCACAACAAGCTCAACGAGCGCCTCGGCCTGCCCGATGATCCGGCGACCCATGAGTTGGTCGCGTTCCTGGCAACATGCCTGAAGAAGTAGGCCGTTCGACAGTTGCTGGCTTGACCTTTAGCCCAACCACCCCAGCCTTTGCCCATGACACGCATATTGGAATGTGAGGAGCTCAAAGGCGGGGACTGTCCCGGTGATTGGGAAAAGCTGCCGCCTGCCGGTGAACGCGACATCCGCGTCTGCACCGTCTGCCTCAAGGCGGTCTATCGCTGCGCCAACGCCGAGGAGGCGCGCTTGCGCCTCGCGACAGGCCATCGTGCGGC
>CAZQEW010000020.1:0-11718 GCA_964591495.1 uncultured Klebsiella sp. | reverse complement strand
CTGCCGCTGACGCACCGCTTGCCTTCAATGACCCTTCGCCGAAGCGTTACGAGCTGACCGCCCGGGCCAGCCAAATTGACCCGCGCGCGAAGCCACACCCGGAAATTGATTTCGTCTTCGAGAAGGACGGCAAGCCGGCGGACATCCAGCACGCGGCCGTGGACACGCGCGTGAAGCCCCAGGGCAAGCTCGTCATCTGGCTCATGGGCCACAGCGCCGGGCTGTTCGAGCGCGTGAACAGCTACGGCCTGCACGCCATCCGCGTGCATTATGCAAACGGGTGGTTCGGCAAGTTCGGCAGCCAGTCGCCCGGCGACGACGGCCTGCTGCTCGGCAAGATTCGCCTCGAAGCGGCCACCGGCGAGGACTTCAGCCCGCTGGTCAGCATCCCCAAGCCCGACGGCATGATGGAGCGCGCGTTTCAGTTCGTGAAATGGCTGGCGAAGGAAAACCCGGCCGGACGGTGGGATTATTTCCTCACTGACGACAAGGCCGGCCTGCGCTGGGATCGCGTCATCATCAGCGGCAGTTCACATGGCTCGACCACGGCGGCGCGCTTCGCCAAGCACGTAAAGGTGGACCGCGTGGTGATGTTCTGCGGCCCGCGCGACCAAGACGAAGTTTGGCAAGCATTGCCCTCCGCCACGCCTGCCAGCCGCTACTTCGGCTTCAGCCATGTCCTCGACGGTGGCTGGTCTGGCGACCACTACTGCCGCTCGTGGGAGTTGCTCGGTCTGCATCAGTTCGGTCCGCTGGTGAACGTGGACAAGACGCCGGCACCGTTCGGCTTCAGCCGCCGCCTCATCACCGATGCCGATGTGAAGGGTGATGCGAAGCGCGCGCACAGCTCGGTTGTTCCCGGCGGCGCGTCGCCGAAAGACAAAGCCGGCAAGTTCCTGCACGAGGACGTGTGGCGTTACCTCTTCACGCAGTCCGTCGAGCAGACCGGCCCCGCCGTCCCACGCGACCCGAACTGCAAGGTCGAAACCAAGCCCGCGGCGAAGAAGTCGGCGAAGTGAACCTCATCAACCGCCCCCAGCCATGAAGCAAACACGAGTTCTCCTTTTTGCGCTCTTTGCGTTCTCTTGCGGCCAGTTCGTTTCTTTGGCCGCGCCCGCCAAGCCGAACATCCTGCTCATCCTCGCCGACGACCTCGGCTACGGGGATGTGCAGTGCTACAACCCGCAGCGCGGCAAAATTCCGACGCCGAACATTGACCGGCTGGCGGGGCAGGGAATGCGCTTCACCGACGCGCACACCAGCAGTGGCGTCTGTTCGCCCACGCGCTACACGCTGCTCACGGGGCGCTACCACTGGCGCACGCGTTTGCAGTCGGGGATTGTTGGCTATTTGGAGCGGCCGCTCATCGCGCCGGACCGACTGACACTCGCGGGCCTGCTCAAACAGCACGGCTATCGCACCGCCGCCATTGGCAAGTGGCACCTCGGCTGTGACTGGGCCATCACGCCGGAGCAGCGCCCGCTCTTCACCGGGTTCGGCGGCAAGGCCGGCGGCGGCGGGGACGTCACCACTGCCGTCACCGACGCGCATCGCGCCGCTTGGAAGGAAGTTTATGCCAAGCCTATCGGCGGCGGCCCGACCACGCGCGGCTTTGACACCTACTTCGGCACAGACGTGCCCAACTGGCCGCCCTACTGTTTCATCGAGAACGACCGGACCGTCGGCATCCCCAGTGAACTCCTTGCGCCCGCACGCTTGGCAAAGAACCAAGCCAGTATCCAAGGCCCCGCGCTGAAGGATTGGTCACTGGAAGGCATTCTCCCCGCACTCACCGACCGTGCGTGCGCCTTCATCGAGCGCAGCGCGAAGCAGGCGGAACCGTTCTTCCTCTACATGCCGCTGACCTCGCCGCACACACCGCTCGCCGTGAACAAGGAGTGGAAGGGCAAAAGCGGCCTTGGCGACTATGCCGACCTCGTGATGGAGACCGACGACGCCGTCGGCCGCGTGCTGGCTGCGTTGGACGCGAGTGGCGCCGCGGACAAGACCCTCGTCATCTTCACCAGCGACAACGGCTGCGCGCCTTACATCGGCGCGAAGGACATGGAGGCGAAGGGCCATTTTCCCAGCGGGCCGTTGCGCGGCTACAAGGCCGACGCATGGGAAGGCGGGCATCGCGTGCCGTTCATCGTGCGCTGGCCCGGTGTGGTGAAACCCGGCACGCGCTGCGACCAGCTCGTGATGCAGGCGGACTTCATGGCGACCTTCGCCGAGGTGCTTGGCGCGAAGCTCCCGCCCACGGCTGGTGAAGACAGCTTCAGCCTGCTGCCGCTCCTGCGCGGGGAGGACAAACCCATCCGCCAGCATGCCATCAGCCATGGGTCGAGCGGCTTGCCATCGCTGCGCCAAGGGCAATGGAAGTTCATCGCTGGCCCGGCGGGCGGTGGTTTTGGCGCAGCCGCGGGAAAAGCCGCGACTGATGGCCCGCGCGCCCAGCTCTACGACCTCGCCACCGACCTGGGCGAAACCAAGAACCTCGCCGCCGAGAAACCTGAACTCGTCGCCGAACTCACCGCCGTCATGGAAAAGCTCGTCAGCGAAGGCCGCAGCACTCCGGGCGCGAAGCAGGCCAATGACGTGCCGGTGAATTGGAAACGATTCCTCACGGCCGACCCCGCCGCGAACAAAGCGCAACCTAAGAAGGCAAAGGCGAAATGACCTCACGGATGCACACAGATGGACACGGCTTCGGGGCCGGCGCCCCGAAAATTGCTCGGCAGAACGGCTTGTTGCCGGCGATGCCAAGCAACGCCCGGCCCTCCTGCTTTCGGGTTCATTCGCGTGTTTCGCGGGCAGTCGCCTTCTCTCTGGCATTCCACTGCGTGTTCTTTGGGTTCTTTCGCGGCCACACAACCGCGGCCGATTTTCCCGCCCCCTTCAACTCCGAGCCGGACACGAACTCCGCCGCGTTACCCGCCGCCCAGGTCGCGGCGCAGATGAAGCTGCCGCCGGGCTTCAAAGCCACGGTCTTCGCCGCCGAGCCAGACGTGCAGAATCCCATCGCGCTCGCGTGGGACGCGCGCGGGCGGCTGTGGGTGGCCGAGAACTACACCTACGCCGAGCGCACGCGGAAGTTCGAGCTGCGCTTGCGCGACCGCGTGCTCATCTTCGAGGACAAGGATGGCGACGGGCGCTTCGACTCGCGCAAGGTCTTCACCGACGACGTGCAGATGCTCACGAGCGTCGAGGTTGGGCGCGGCGGCGTGTGGCTGATGTGCCCGCCGCAACTCGTGTTCATCCCGACCGCAAACGGCGGCGACACGCCGACCGGCCCTGCCGAGGTCGTCTTGGATGGCTTCACGCCGCCCGCCGAGAACTACCACAACTATGCCAACGGCCTGCGCTTTGGCCCGGACGGCTGGCTCTACGGGCGCTGCGGCGCGTCGGCTCCCGGCGAGATTGGCGCGCCGGGCACGGCAAAGGACGCGCGCATTCCCCTGCGCGGCACGATGTGGCGTTATCACCCGACGCGGAAGGTTTTCGAGGCGCTGAGTTCCGGCTGCACGAATCCGTGGGGTCACGACTGGGATGCGCACGGCGAGCTGTTTTTCATCAACACCGTCAACGGCCATCTCTGGCATCACATCACCGGCGCGCACTACGTCCGCCCGCACACGATTGATCCGAACCCGCGCACCTACGCGCTGATTGACCAGCACGCGGACCACTGGCACTTCGACACCGCAAGCGACTGGACCAAGTCTCGCGACGGCGCGGCGGACGCGTTCGGCGGCGGCCACGCGCACATCGGCATGATGATTTACCAGGGCGACAACTGGCCCGCCGAGTATCGCGGCCGGCTCTTCACGCTCAACATGCACGGTCGCCGCGTGAACCAGGAAATCCTCGAACGCAAGGGTTCCGGCTACGTGGGCAAGCACGGGCCGGACTTCCTCATCGCTACGGACAAATGGTTTCGCGGCATGGAACTCACCTATGGCCCCGACGGCGGCGTGTATGTGGCCGACTGGAGCGACACCGGCGAATGTCACGACAGCACCGGTGTTCACCGCACCAGCGGGCGCATCTACAAAATCACTTACGGTGAACCGAAACGCCCCGCTGTCACCGACCTCACAAAACTCTCCGTCCCCGAGCTCGTCCGGCTGCACACGCACGCGAACGAATGGTTTGCCCGCCAAGCACGGTTGCAACTGATAGAACGAGCAAAACTTAAGGCGAACCGGGATGCCGCAATCCGCGATTTACAGAGCATTCTGAAACTGGAGCGCAACTCCATTCTTATCCTCCGCGCTCTGTGGTCGTTGCACTCCCTTGATTCGCTTGATGATGCCGGGTTTTTGCACGTTCTAGGTGTGGCTGGAGACCGTTATGTTCGTTCTTGGGCGGTGCGCTTGATGAGCGATTCCTGGCCTTTGGACACCGTGCTGAGTGCTCGACCACAGAGCGCTAAAAAAATTGGAGCACCGGACGCAGACGACCTTCGCTTACTAGTCCAATTTGCTCGTGCCACCAATTCCGCTTTCGTCCATCTTGCCCTCGCTTCCACACTCCAGCGCTTACCCGTCAATCAGCGCCCAGAACTCGCCGCCGCCCTCGTCTCACACAAGGAGGACGCCACCGACCACAACCTCCCCGCGCTTATCTGGTATGGCCTCATTCCGCTGGCCGAAACCCAGCCTGACGCATTGCCAAAAATCGCCAACGTCTGCGAACTGCCGCTCACACGCCGGCTCATCGCGCGCCGGTTGGCCGAAGACATCGAGAAGCAGCCGGCACATGTGAACGCCCTGCTTCTCCTCGCAGCCGCCAAGGGCGAGCCGTTCCAGAGCGACATTCTATCCGGCCTTGCCGACGGCCTTGCCGGCTGGCGCAAGGCTTCGAAGCCGAGCGCCTGGGACGCCTTCGCTAAGTTGATTGAGAAGTCCACCAACGCCGCCCTCCGCGACCGCGCGCGGGATTTGAGCGTCGTCTTCGGCGATGGCCGGGCACTCGACGAGGTCAAGCGCGTCGCCCTCGCGAAGGACGCGGACATGAACGCGCGCAAGGCCGCACTGCAAACGCTCATCGAGAGCCGCCCGCCGGACTTGCGCGCGGTTTGCGAGCAGCTTCTCTCCGTGCGCTTCCTCAACGCCGTCGCCGTGCGTGGCCTCGCGCAGTTCGACGACCCGGCCATCGGGGAGAAGCTCGCGAAGAGTTACCGCAGCTTCCACCCGAGCGAGCGCCCCGCCGTGATGGACACGCTCGTGTCACGGCCCGTGTTCGCAAAAGCCCTGCTGGCCGAGTTAGCCGCCGGGCGGCTGCCCCGCGCGGATGTTTCCGCCTTCCACGCGCGGCAGATTCGCAGCTTCAACGATGCGGCGCTGAACGAACAGCTCGGCAAGGCCTGGGGTGAGTTGCGCGAGGCGGCGGCGGACAAACAGGCGCTCATCGCGAAGTTGAAACCCCGGCTCACGCCCGAGGCGCTCGCAAAGGCCGACAAAGGCGCGGGCCGCGCGTTGTTCAACCTTGCGTGCGCCAATTGCCACCGCCTCTACGGCCAGGGAGGCGAAGTCGGCCCGGACCTGACCGGTTCGGGCCGCGACAACCTTGACTACTTGCTCGACAACATCGCCGACCCAAGCGCCGTGGTGACGGCGGATTTCCGCATGACCATTGTGAAACTGAAAGATGGCCGCACCTTGAACGCGCTCGTCGCCGGGAAGACGGACCGCACCCTCACGCTCAAGACCATGACCGAGACGCTCACTGTCGAGCGCAGCGAAGTGACGTCCATGCAGGAATCAGCGCTCTCGCTGATGCCCGAGGGCTTGCTGGAGGCTTTCACGCCCGAGCAGCAGCGCGACTTGCTGGCTTACCTCATGCACAAGTCGCAGGTGCCGCTGCCGAAGTGAGTCGAAGATCCGGCTTGGGGAGTCACTCACTACAGATAGGCAATCGCCGATAGCCGATGGCGGATGGCAATTGGCTATCGGCCCCCCAGCGTTGATTCGGCATGGAGCGTTCCCACGGTAGCTGCTAGGCTGCACGGGTGAACGGTTTGCTCCCCATCCTGCTCCCGTTGGTCGCCGCGCTGGTTTACGTGGCGGGAGCGCTGCTGGCCAAGCGCGCGTCCGAGTTTGGCGTGGGCATCTGGCGCACGGCGTTTCTCGGCAATGTCATTGCCGCGGCCATCTTCTCGCTGTTGCTGCCCTTCGGCGGCACGATTCATCCCGAACTGCTCTGGCAACCGGCGCTGGTCGCGGTGTTTTACCTGCTTGGGCAATTTCTCAATTTTCTCGCGCTGCAGCATGGTGATGTCTCCGTGGCCACGCCGGTGATGGGCTTGAAAATCATTCTTGTGGCCGTCTTCACGAAGCTTTTGCTGACCTCGGGCGTTTCGCCCACGCTGTGGGTCGCGGCGGCGCTTAGTTCGGCGGCCATCGCGCTCCTGAACCGCACCGAGGGCGCGGCGCACCACCACGTGGGCCGAACAATTCTCTACGCCGGCAGCTCGGCCACGATGTTCGCCATCTTTGACGTGTTGGTGCAGAAGTGGTCGCCGGCGTGGGGGCTGGGGCGGTTTCTGCCGGTGATGCTGGCCTTCACGGCGGCGTTCAGTCTGGTGTTCGTGCCATTCTTTCATGCGCCTCTCCGGGCCATCCCGCGTCCGGCCTGGCCGTGGTTGCTGGGCGGGTGCGCCGGCATCGGCCTGCAGTCGGTCATTTTTGTGAGCTGCATCGCGCATTTCGGCGCGGCGGCGCGGGCGAACGTCATTTACAGCTCGCGTGGCTTGTGGAGCGTGGTGGCGGTGTGGGGCATCGGCCATTGGTTCGCGAACAAGGAACAACATCTCGGCCCGGCCGTGCTGCGTTGGCGGCTGGCCGGCGCCGTGCTGATGATGGCGGCCATCGCATTGGTGCTGGGCTGAGGCCCTTTGATACTTGCCAGCCCGGAAGCCGTCCGGCTTACTTCGCCGGAATTTTTTCGCGCCATGCCGCTCTCCGCTGAACAACTCGCCAAAGCCAAGTCCCTCGGGTTTTCCGACCGCCAGATTGCCAACCTGACCGGTCGCACCGAAGACGAACTCCGTGCCGAGCGCAAACGCCTCGGCCTCATCCCCAGCTACCGGCTGGTGGACACCTGTGCGGCGGAGTTCGAGGCCTACACGCCCTACTACTATTCGACCTACGACCGCGGCGATGACGAGGTGAAGGGCAACGTGGCGAAAAAGGTGATGATTCTCGGCGGTGGCCCGAACCGCATCGGGCAGGGCATCGAGTTCGATTACTGCTGCGTCCATGCGGCGTTCGCGCTCAAGGAAGACGGCTTCGAGACCATCATGGTGAACTCGAACCCGGAAACCGTCTCCACCGACTACGACACGAGCGACAAGTTGTTCTTCGAGCCGTTGACGCTGGAGGACGTGCTGCACATTTACGAACGCGAGAAGTGCTGGGGCGCCATCGCGCAATTTGGCGGCCAGACGCCGCTGAATCTTGCGCTCGGCCTTCAGAAGAACGGCGTCAACATCATCGGCACCAGCCCGCAGAGCATCGAGATCGCTGAGGACCGGAAGCTCTTCGCGGCGATGCTCGACAAATTGCGGATTCCGCAGCCGCCCAACGGAACAGCGACCACCGCCGAAGAAGCCCTCGTGATCGCGAAGCGGCTCACTTACCCCGTGCTGGTGCGGCCGTCTTTCGTGCTCGGCGGACGCGCGATGCAAATCGTCTTCTCCGAGCAGGAGCTGCGGGATTACTTCCATCACAACGCTGCGCTGGAAATTTCCGCCGGCCGTCCCGTGCTCGTGGACAAGTTCCTCGAAGACGCTACGGAGGTGGACGTGGACTGCATTGCCGACGTGGGCCTGCCGAACGGCGGCACCATCGTGATCGGCGGGATGCTGGAGCACATCGAGTTCGCGGGCGTTCACTCTGGCGACGCCGCGATGGTGCTGCCACCGCACACGCTTTCGGCCGGGGTCATCGAAACCATCCGCCAATACACACATGCGATGGCACGCGAGCTGAAGGTCGTCGGCCTGATGAACGTGCAATACGCCGTGAAGGGCGAAATGGTCTACGTGCTGGAAGTGAACCCGCGCGCCAGCCGCACCGTGCCTTTCGTCAGCAAGGCCATTGGTCGACCGCTGGCCAAACTCGCCGCGAAGGTGATGGCCGGAAAGACCCTCAAAGAGCTCGGCTTCACCGAGGAAATCTGGACCAATTATTGGGCCGTGAAGGAATCCGTGTTCCCGTTCAACAAGTTTCACGGCCAGGACATTTTGCTTTCGCCCGAGATGCGCTCGACCGGCGAGGTCATGGGCTTGGATGCCGACCTCGGCGTGGCTTACGCGAAGTCACAGATGGCCGCCAACTCGCCGTTGCCGCTGAAGGGCAGCGTCTTCCTCAGCGTAAGCGATGCCCATAAGGCGCACGCAGCTGAGGTGGCGAAACAGTTTGCCGACCTCGGCTTCGAGCTGATCGCCACCAACGGCACGGCTGCCGTGCTGGAAAGCGCCGGGCTGAAAGTGCGGCGTATCTTCAAGCTCGCGGAGGGCCGGCCCAATGCGATTGACCTGCTCAAGAACAAGGAAATCCAGCTCGTCATCAACACCCCGGCTGGCCAGTCCCCGCGTGCCGACGAAATCAAAATCCGCACCACGGCTGTCTACACGGGCACCCCCATCATGACCACGCTCTCCGGCGCGCGCGCCGCAGCCCTCGGAATAGCCGCCCTCAAGAAAAGCGGCTACGCGGTGCGGACGGTGCAGGAGTATCATTGAGCCGGCCAATAGCCGAAGTCAGCCTTCCCGGGAGCGGGAGTGACGTTACTGCCTTGCTGTCAACAGGTTGGGTTCAAGTATCTGCCTTGGTGTTGTAGGCCTCGCGAGGCATCCATCGACTTTTTACCCTCCCAGTATCAAGTCATTTGATTTTCCCTAACCTCGGGTCGATGATACGTATACACACGAATACGGCGGGTGTGTCGTAGTCGAAACAGAACAAGATTATGAAATCGATCCTCATCCTCGGTCTCGCCCTTGCCACCGCGCTCCCGGTCAAGGCTCAGCTCTTCAGCCGGGACAATCTCGGTTCGGCAGTCGTGGGCGGCATCCTAGGCGGCGTCATTGGCCACAACTCGGGTCGGCGGACTGCCGAGGGCATCGGCATCGGTGCGGGCACGGGCCTGCTGCTCGGCGCACTGGCGAACGACTACCGACGCCAGGCCGGTTGGGAAGCCGGACCGGTTCCCGGACCCTTTGGAAACGATTTCGGTTTTGGCGGCCAGCACCGCTACGCCACCACGGGCACCGTTCTGGGCGGCATCGCCGGTGGCATCATCGGCCACAACAATGGCCGACGCACGGCGGAAGGCGTTGCCATCGGAGCTGCTTCGGGCCTTGTGCTGGGGGCCATCGCCGACCAAAGCCTGCGGCAGCCGGCGAACTTCTACCACGCGCCCGTGGCGGCCCAGCCGGTCCCAGTGGCCACGCACCCGCTGCGCCATCATCACCATCCGCACGCGGTGCCGGTCGTTGTCGCGCAGCCCGCGGTTGTAACCACGCCGATTGCCAGCGGATATGTCGCACCTGCCGCACCTACAGGCACGGCCCCCATCCAGGCTCAGACCGTCATCATCAACAACTACTATGGCGGTGGCAGCCCGATGGGCGCGGCGAACGCGCTCTTCGGCCGCTAAGTCGTCGCCTGTATTGCTTCGGCGGGTCAACCCGCCCAACATCCCCTGACTATGAACCTGAACCTTGACCGTTGGAGTGTGTCCCTGAGCTGCGTTGCCGCCGCTGGACTGCTGGCCGGTTGCGCGAGCGGCGTCCAAAATCCCCGGGGCGTTTCCGTCACCGAGATGAAGGCTGACGAGCGCGGCTTTGTTGCCGGCACGGGCGTCGAGTCGCAAGACCTCGTGCGCGTGGCCGACAAGATGGCGCGCGGCATCGTGGGCATCCCGCAAGTTCTCCGCGCGCAGGGCACCCCGCGCGTCGTGCTGGACCCGGTGGTCAACGAGACCCGTTTCCCCATCAACAAGGACATCTTCCTGACCCGCATCCGCGCGCAGCTCAACTCGCAGGCCGCCGGCAAGGTCATCTTCCTCGCCCGGGACCGCATGGCCACGCTCGAACGCGAACGCGACCTCAAGCGCTCCGGCCAGGTCACCAGCGGCAGCGACCCCAACGCCGTCGAGTTCAAGGGCGCGGACTTCTTCCTCACCGGTAAGCTCTCCAGCCTCACCACGCGTTCCTCGAAGGGCGTGAGCGACTACATCCTCTACACCTTTCAGCTCATCGACGCGCGCACCAGCGACATCATCTGGGAAGGCTTCGAGGAGATTAAGAAACAAGGTCTCGAAGACGCGGTGTATCGGTAAGCCAACGGAGCGCGGACTTCAGTCCGCTTCAACATCCGTATGTCCACAGTGCTTCCAACTCAGCGCAAGGAGGACTTTCTGCCCGTGGAGAGTCTCGCGCTGAAGCCAAAAAAAGCCCACGCTCTGCTGGCGTTGTGGATTCCCGTCGCGATGTTGGTTTTCTCCACCGGCTGCGCCACCTACTCCGACGGGCCCGTCGCGCAGTCCGCCCACGTCGCCTCCGCCGCTCCTCGCCGCGACCAAGTCCTTTGGAGCTATCGCAACGCCGCGCTCGCCATGCGGGCGGGCCGCTTCGACCAGGCCAAGACCGAACTCGACGAGGCCATCTCGCGCCTCGGCGGCATTCTCGGCCCGAACAAAGACGCCGCCAGCGCCCGCCGCCTCTTCAACGAGGAGGCCAAGAAGATGTTCATCGGCGAGCCCTACGAGCGCGTGATGGCTTACTTCTATCGCGGCATCCTCTACTGGATGGACGGCGAGCCCGACAACGCCCGCGCCTGCTTCCGCACCGGCCAGCTCCTCGACAGCGACGCCGAGAACAAGACTTACGCCGGCGATTGGGCGCTGCTCGATTACCTCGACGGCCTCGCCAGCGTGAAGCTCGCCGCCGACGGCTCAGACGCGCTCGCCCGCGCGCAAGCCCACACGCGCGCCACGCCGCTCCCGCCCTACGCCCCGCGCGCGAACGTCCTGTTCTTCGTCGAGTTCGGCAACGGCCCGCTCAAATACGCCTCCGGTCAGTTCCGCGAACAACTCCGCTTCCGGGAAGGGAACTCCAGCGTGAAATCCGCCGTCGTCAAAGTCGCCGGCCAAACCCTTCCCGCCCCCGGCTATGACGACCTCTATTTCCAAGCCACCACGCGCGGCGGCCGCGTCATGGACCACATCCTCGCCGGCAAAGCGCAGTTCAAAGGCGCGGCCGATGCCGTAGGCGACGCCGCCATCATCAGCGGGGCCGTGCTGGGCGTGACGGGACAGGGCCGCCGCAGCAACGCCGACGAAGTGGGGGCGGGCCTGCTGCTCTTCGGCCTCGCCAGCAAGCTCATCTCCGGCGCGACCAACCCGACCGCCGACACCCGTTGCTGGGAGAACCTCCCCGGCCACCTCAGCTTCGCCGCCGCCGAACTCCCGCCCGGCCAGCACACCGCCACCGCCGAGTTCCTCAACGCCGCCGGCACCCCGCACCGCGTGAAGACCGCCACCTTCACCGTGCAACCCAACCGCGACACCGTCGTCTTCCTCACCGACCACTGAAAAAAATCCCAAAACCCAAGCTCCAAGCTCCAAATGAAGCTCCAAGTTCCAAGCTCCAACCCGGTTCGCCGAAGCGCGGTGGCGCATTGGTGTTTGGAGCTTGGAGCTTCTTTT